>JALSPL010000371.1 GCA_026985975.1 Anaerolineae bacterium
AAAAAGGGACGACGCAAACACATTCCGCAACGCACCTGCGTTGTGTGTCGGCGAACTTTTCCCAAGCGGGAATTGAATCGCATCATTCGCACGCCTGAGGGGGATGTCCGTTATGACCCCACAGGCAAGGCCCAGGGACGCGGCGCTTATCTCTGTAACGATCTCGCCTGCTGGGAAAAAGCCATCTCCGGCAATTTCCTGGATCGCGCCCTCAAAACCAAACTCACTCCGGCCCATCGGGCGGCGCTGCAAACCGAAATGGAAAGCCGCAAGACGCTGCCTGCACGGACATCTGATAATGGTTAAGTCGCCATGATATCGATGTCATTTCATCCGACGCCGCCATCGGCCGGCACGCCATTCGCATACACAGCCAGAAGCGCAGGAGTCGTGGCCATGAACTGAGCCCCTTTGTCGAGCTCTTCTTATCGCCACCTGAATAATCCTCTCCGCCTTCCTGGCTGTTTCCCGAAGCTGCGGCGGGGGCCATTGCGCCTGCCGCAGAACGCCAAAAAGGACAGGGAGGATTTTTTATGAAAAAATACGTTACCCGAAACACAGTACAATCAGACCCCAACGCTGCCCATAAGAAGATGGAAGCCACACGCCGTCGCGGCGGCCGACGCAAGACCTCGACCGGCGGCGCCAGCGGCCACGGCAAGCGCAAGACCAGCCGCCGCCGCGGCAATGATCGCGGCCAGAACCGGAATACGGCCGCCCCGGCCAGCGCCGTGGCTGAGCCCGCTCCGCAGAAGGCGAGAGCGAGTTCCCGCAAATCCTCCAACGGCATCGAAATTCCCGAAGTCATCTCTGTTCGCGATCTGGCTAATGCGCTGCATACAACGCCCATTGAAATCATCAAGATTTTGATGAGCTACGGCACCATGGCCACCATCAACGAGATCATCGATTTCGATACCGCCTCCATCGTCGCCGAAGAGCTGGGCGTCGAGATCGAACGGGAGACGATTCTGGAGGAGGAGCTGGAGGAAAGCGCGGCCGGCCCCAAGACCCTGCGCGAGCGTCTGCTGGATATGGAGGAGGACGCCTCCAAACTGCAACCGCGCCCGCCCGTGGTCACGGTGCTCGGTCATGTGGATCATGGCAAAACGACCCTGCTGGACGCGATTCGCGACGAACATGTGGCCGAGGGGGAATCGGGCGGCATCACCCAGCATATCGCCGCCTATCAGATCGAACTGGATGACCGCAAGATCACCTTCCTGGATACGCCCGGCCACGCCGCGTTTACGGCCATGCGCGCCCGCGGCGCCCAGGTCACCGACATTGTCATTCTGGTGGTGGCTGCGGATGATGGCGTCATGCCCCAGACGCAGGAGGCCATCGACCACGCCCGGGCCGCCCATGTGCCCATCGTGGTGGCGCTGAACAAAATCGACAAAGACAACGCCAATCCCGACCGGGTCAAGCAGCAGTTGGCTGATCTGGGCCTGCAAGCCGAGGATTGGGGCGGCGACACCATCGTCGTGCCCATTTCAGCCAAAAATCGCATCAACATCGACGCCCTGCTGGAGAATGTGCTGCTGGTGGCCGATGTCATGGACCTACGGGCCAACCCCGAGGGCGGCGCTATCGGCACCGTCATCGAGGCCAACCAGGATCGGCGTCTGGGCAACGTGGCCACGATGCTGGTGCAAAAAGGCACGCTACGCAAGGGCGATCCCCTGGTGGTGGGGCAGGAATGGGGACGGGTGCGGGCCATGTTCGATGATCTGGGCCGCCCCCTGACCGAAGCCACGCCCTCTATGCCCGTGCTGATCACGGGCTTGCAGGGGCTGCCCCAGGCCGGTGACATCTTCCAGGTGGTGGAAAGCGACAAGCTGGCCCGCCAGATATCAGCGGAGCGCAAGGCCAAGGCCAAATCCGCCGAAGCGTCGCAGCAGCCCAAGACTGTCACCCTGGAAGACTTTTACGCCCAGATTCAGAGCGGCGGCGTCAAGGACCTCAATCTCATCGTCAAGGTCGATGTCCAGGGCTCGCTGGAGCCCATCATCAACTCGCTGGAAGAGATCAGCGATGAAGAGGTGAAGATTCGTATCCTGCGTAAAGCGGTGGGCAACATCACCGAGTCGGATGTGATGCTGGCCGCGGCCAGCCGCGCTCTTATTCTGGGTTTCAATGTGAAGGTTGATCCCGTGGCCAAACGCATGGCCGAGCAGCAGGGCGTGGATATCCGCGTCTATTCGGTCATTTATCATATGGTGGAAGATGTTTCCAAGGCCTTGCAGGGTCTGCTGGAGCCTATCTACGAGGAAAGGGAGCTGGGCCGAGCGGAAGTGCGGGCTGTTTTCCGCATTCGCGGCAAAGGCAAAGTGCTGGGCTGCATGGTCACCGACGGCCTCATCCGCCGCAACGCCGAAGCCAAAGTGCTGCGGGGCGGCAAAGAGCTCTTCCGCGGCGTCATCTCCAGCCTCAAACGCTTCCAGGAAGATGTGACCGAGGTGCGGATGGGTTATGAATGCGGCCTGGCCCTGGATGGCTTTAACGATCCCAAAGAGGGTGACCTTGTCGTTGCCATCGAGAAGGTGCGCGTTCGCTAGACTCTCCCACATTCGACATAAAATCATGCCAAAAAGTTACCGAAAAGAACGACTGAATGAACTCTTCTGGCAAGAGATCAACAGCATCGTCATGTATGATCTGAGCGATCCGCGAGTGGCCGATCTTGGCGTCTCCATGGTGGATGTCGCGCCTGATCTCACCACCGCCCGCGTGTTCATTACGCCTTTTTATGAGGACGTGAACACGCAGGAGGCGTTGAAAGGTCTGAACGCGGCCCAGGGCTACATTCGCACGCAACTGGCCCGGCGGATCACGATTCGTCATATCCCCGAATTGATTTTCAAAATCGATCACAGCTATCTGCAGGCCCGGCGGGTGGATGACATCCTCGATTCCCTGCCGCCAACTGCTGAAAACTCAACAAATTCCCAAAAAGAGAGCCCAAGTGATTGACACTATTCCTGACATCGTTCCTCCGCCAGAACTACTCGACGCTCTGGAAAGCGCTCGCCGTCCTCTGCTGATTACTCATATCTCGCCCGACGGCGATGCTATTGGCAGCTTGACGGCCATGGGATATATGCTTTATCGGATGGGCAAGGATCCGATTCTCGCCTGTCAGGATAAAGCCCCCAACACATTCAACTTCCTGCCGTTTTACGATCGCATCACCCAGAACGTTCACGGCGTCAACGCCGATCTGGTCATCGCCCTCGATTGTAGCGATCCCGGCCGCATGGGCGGCATTTATGATGAAGCGCAATTCGCGGATCTGCCCCTGATTGTCATCGATCATCACATCACCAACGTCTATTTCGGCGACGTCAACTGGGTGGAGCCGGGTTGCAGCGCCACCGATGAGATGATCTTTCACCTGGCCCGGGCGTTGAATGAGCCCCTGGATGAGTCGCTGGCCACGGCATTGCTCACCGGCATCGTCACCGACACCCGCGGCTTTCGCACCTCCAACGTCACCCCGGCCGTGATGCACATCACCGGGCAACTGCTGGATGCGGGCGCGCCTCTGGCCACCATCACCGAGCGCGCGCTGGACACCCGCTCCATGGCCCTGATTAAGCTTTGGGGCCGGGCGCTGGATACGGTGGAACTGGACGGCGGCGTCATCAGTGCGATTAACACCATCGCCATGCGCCGCGACCTGGGCGGTCTTATTCGCGCCGAGGGCCTGGTATCGTTTATCCTGGGCGCCGAGGAGGCGAAAGTGGCCGCTGTTTTCACCGAGATGCCCGAGGGCAAGGTTGAATGCAGTTTCCGGGCTTTGCCCGGCTACGATGTGGCTCAGATTGCCTTCGAGTTTGGCGGCGGCGGTCATCCCCCCGCAGCGGGCTGCACCGTCGACGGCGATCTCCCCGGCGTGCGCCGCGAGATCGTGGCGCGTTTGCAAGAAGTCATCCGCAGCAAAGCCCGCTAGACGCTTTCATGTCCTTGTAGCTATGGCCTCCAACAAAACCGGCGTCCTCAATATCGACAAGCCCTCCGGCCTGACTTCGCATGACGTCGTGGCTCGGGTGCGGCGGCTCACCGGCATTCGTCGCGTGGGCCATGCCGGCACGCTGGATCCCCTGGCCACGGGCGTGCTTTTGGTCTGCGTAGGCCCGGCCACCCGCATCGCCGAATATCTGCAACGCGGCCGCAAGGTGTATGAGGTCACGGTGCGGCTGGGCCAGGAAACCGACACTTACGACGCCGATGGCAACGTGGTGGCGGAATCTCCGGTCCCCGATTTTTCCCCGGCCGAGATCCAGCGGGCGCTGGACGCCTTTCGCGGCGACATCACCCAGACGCCGCCCGCCTATTCGGCCATCAAGCGGCATGGCCAGCCGCTCTACAAGCTGGCCCGCGCCGGCGTCGCCGTGGATGTTCCCCGGCGACAGGTCACCATCGACGCCATCGAGATTCTGGAGTGGCGAAATCCTGAGTTGCGTCTACGCATCACCTGTTCGCCCGGCACTTACATTCGCTCGATTGCCTACGATCTGGGGCGGGCGCTGGGCGTTGGCGGGCACGTGCAGCGCCTGCGCCGGGTCGCCTCCGGCTCGTGGCGGGTGGAGGACGCTGTGACGCTGACGACGCTGGAGGCCGCAGGCGCAGATTGGCCTCGCTATCTGCACGGTCTGCGCGGCGCTCTCTCTATGCTACCGTCGGTGGTGCTGCCGGCGGATCTGGCTTATCGCTTCGTTTTGGGACAACGCGTATCCCTGGACGCCCAGCCTCCTGTTGCAACCGATTTGCGGGTTCTGGGTCCGGGCGAGAAGTTTCTCGGCATCGGGCGCATCAAGGCGGGCGTTCTGGCCCCGCTCAAGGTCTTTGCCGATCCGCAGAAAGTCGCCGGCGGGATCGATAGGTGAGGCCCGCCGCCTAACCTGACAGGTCCTCCGCCAGCGCTAACCGCCACCTGATTCATTTCTTTGGCGCAAAGCCTTGCCGGCTGCCGAACCGGGCCCGTTGGGACCTGTCAGGTTGTGATACGAGCAGCCTCCCTGCGCCTGATCACATTCCTTATCCCATCTCACTTTCTCACTCCCTCCCATCATCATGTTTCGACCCCAGCTTGTTTCCGTTAATTGCGCCCATTGCGGCTTTCCTTTTCAAATCCCTGTCTTTTCCATCATCGACGTCAAGCAAAATCCCGAACTCAAGCCCGCCTTGCTTTCGGGTGAACTGAACGCCGCGCAATGCCCCAGTTGCGGCCGCGTCAACTACATCGGCGGCCCGTTGCTTTACCACGACCCGGACCACGATTTCCTGGCCGTCTATGTCCCACTGGAGGCCAACATCCCCGATTCCGAACGGCAAAAGATCATCGGCGAGCTCACCAATGCGCTCATGAACGCCTTGCCCGCGGAAGAACGGCGCGGCTATATGCTCACCCCCGGCCAATTTTTCGATCTCGAAACCCTCATCCGCAAAATTCTGGAGCTGGATGGGGTCACCAGCGAGATGCTGGCGGCCAGCAGCCGCAAAATCGAACTGCTGGAGCGAATGTTGAATCTGCAAAATGACGAAATGGCCTTCAATATGGCGGTGGCCGAGAACAAAGAACTGCTGGATCGTGAATTCTTCATGCTCATTGCCGACGCCATCGAGCGTTATCGGGCGCTGGGGCAGGAGGATCGGGTGAAAGCGCTGGAGGCCCTGCGCGAGCGCCTGATGCCGGTCACTGAATTCGGTCAGCGTCTTCTGAAACAGCGCCGGGCCGTCGAAGCGCTGGGTCGCAACCCCTCCCGCCAGCAAGTGATGGACGCTCTTATCGTCGGCGATCTGGAAGAAGTGGAAGCCATTGCGGTTGCCGCCATGCCCATTCTGGATTACAATTTCTTTCAGAAGTTTACCGAACGCATCGAATCGGCGGAGGGTGACGAACGCGAAGCGTTGGAGGCCAAGCGCGACCTGATGCTGCATGTGCTGGAGACCTTCCGCAAGCTGGATGAGCAGGCCTTCGCGGCTGCTTCACGCGTGGCCAATGAACTCGTCAAGGCCGAAGACCTGGACAAAACCATCCGCGAGTTGGCCCCCATGATTGATGAACGCGTGTTGGATGTGTTGCTGCGCGACATGAAAGTCGCCCAGGCGGAGGGCGCTCCCGAACTGGTCGCCCGTATTCAGCAGGTGATGAACGCCCTGCAGCAGGCCGCTGGCGACTCCATGCCCCCCGCACTCAACCTCATCTTCAAACTGGTCGAGGCTGACTATCCCCAGGAAACTCGGGCGCTGCTGGAAGAAAACAAAGAATTGATCAACGACGAGTTCAGGGCCCTGCTGGATGCTTTTATCCAGGATGTCGGGAAATCGGACAGCTACGAGCCCAGGACCAGAGAACAACTCCTCCACCATCTCCGCAATGTTTCCACCCAGGCCAAATTGCTGGCCTGACCCGATGCCGCTTCTTTCATTCTGAAGTCTTGCCCACACACCCGTTTTTTCGAGGCCCGTTATGCGTATCGGAATGTTTGCCAACACCTATTTGCCGGTCGTCAATGGCGTCGTCCGTTCTATCATGCTCTATCGCCAGGGCCTGCTGAGCGATTGTCATTTTGTTGGCGTCTTTGCGCCCGACGCCCGGGACTATGAGGATGAAGAGCCCTTCATCTTTCGTTACCCCGCCATCCCGCTGCCCTCACAGATGAAGCTATCTTTTCCGGTGGTGGCCGCGCCGCACATCACCTGGATGGTGCCCCGTCTGAAACTGGATGTGGTTCACGCCCACCACCCGGTCATCGTCGGGGCCGAGGCCGCCCGCTTCAGCGAAGAGCTGGACATCCCCATGGTGTTCACCTTCCACACCATGTATCACGAATACACCCACTATTTTCTGGGCATGGATAACGAACTGGTCAAACAGATCGTGCGCCGCTCGGTGCGTGATTTCGCCAACCGGGCCGATCACATCATCGCCCCCTCGCCGGCTGTGGTCGATCTCATGCCCAGCTATGGCATTCAGAAACCAGTGGACATTCTGCCAACGCCCGTGGATATCGACAAGTTCAAGCCTCGCACCCGGCCCCTGCTCGACAACCCCCAGCGCATTCGCCTGATTTATGTGGGCCGGGTGGCCAAAGAAAAAAACCTCGACTTTTTGCTGCGAGTTTTCGCCCGGGCCGCGGCCAGGGATGAACGGTTGGAGATGCTGCTGGTTGGGGGCGGCCCCTCGCTGGATGATTTACGGAAACTGGCGAAAAAACTCCGCATCGACCAAAAAGTGACCTTTACCGATATGGTGCCTTTCGAGCGGGTGGTGGATGAGCTCAGTCTGGCCGATCTGTTCATCTTTTCCTCCACCAGCGAGACCCAGGGACTGGTCGTGCTCGAAGCAATGGCCGCGGGCTTGCCGCTGGTCATGGTCGAATCTCAAGCCTTGCTTTACTTTGTCAATCCGGGCCGGGACTGCATCGTGGTTCCGCAAGAAGAAGAGGACATGGCCGCCGCCATCCTGTCTCTGATCAATGATCCGGAACGCTTGCGGGCCATGGGGCGGGCGGCTCGCGTGAATGCAGAAAAATACAGTATCCCCACTCTCACATCCCGCCTGCTGGATGTTTACCAGGCAGCGGCGGACGCTCACTATCGCGCTGAATGATGAACGCAGAAATTATTACCACCGGCACAGAACTGCTTCTTGGCGAAATTATCGACACCAACGCCCCCTTTATCGCCCGTCAACTGCGGGCGATTGGGCTCAATCTTTATTACAAAACCACTGTAGGGGATAACCGGGAGCGTCTGGCCTACGCCCTGCGTCAGGCGCTGGAGCGCTCAGACGTCGTGATCGTCACCGGCGGCCTGGGGCCCACGGTGGATGACATCACCCGCGAGGCCGTGGCCGACGCCACCGGACGGGAGCTGGAATTGCGCCCCGAAATCGTTGACCATCTCAAGGATTTCTTTGGGCGGCGCGGGCGCTCCTTCACCGACAATAATCTGCGACAGGCCTACTTGCCCCGCGGCTCCCGCATGATCCCAAACCCCATCGGCACTGCTCCCGGCTTCATCGTCGAGGATGTCAGCACCGGCGGCGTGATCATCACCATGCCCGGCGTGCCGCGAGAGATGGAGCGCATGATGACCGAGCAAGTGATTCCCTATTTGCAGGAAAAGATGGGCGAACGCCTGGTCATCGTCACCCGCATCATTCACACCGCCGGCATTGGCGAGAGCGCCATCGACAACATGATCGGTCATCTTATGACCCGCGCCAACCCCACGGTGGGGCTGGCCGCACATCTGGGTCAGGTGGATATTCGTCTGGCCGCCCGCGCTGGCTCCCTGGCCGAGGCGCGGGCTCTGATTGCCCCTGTCGAAGCCGAAATCCGCGGGCAACTGGCGCCCTGGATTTTCGGCGTGGACGACGACACGCTGGGCAGCGTCATCGCCCGCTGGATGCGGGAGCACGACGCCAAACTTGCCATTTTCGAGACCAACACCCGCGGCGCCATCCTGACGAAATTCCCGGAGGAAGATCGAGATGCGCTGGCGGGACACTTTGTAGATATCAGCGCCCTCAGCGGATGCGAGACCTGCGCTGATTTCACCGAGACCAACGCCGTGGCTGTGGCTAACGCCCTGCGCACCATGACCGGCGCCCAATACGCCCTGGCTCTCATGGGCTCGGATGATCCCGCATTGGGTTTCTGGGCCGAAGAACGGGGACAGACCTGGCTGGCCTTCGCCATGCCTCACACCACCTTCGCCAAGAAACTGAACGCGGCGGGCGCGGATGACTTCACCCGCAACTGGCTGGCAACCAACGCCCTGGCCTACGTATATCGACGACTGCTGGACCAGCCGTTATGACCCAACGCAACCCCCTCACCGCTTCCGATATTCCCGGCGCGCCGCAGTCGCCACTCATCGCTGTGGGGTCCCGCAACGCCCCCAAACTGGCGGCTGCCCACATGGTTTTCTCGCCCATCTGGCCCGAAGCCGAGATCATCGCCGTTCCCGTCCCTTCGGGGGTGGCGGATCAACCCTGGAGCGCCGCCGAAGCCATGCAGGGGGCTATCAACCGCGCCCGGGCTGCTCTCACCGCCGCCAACGCTGATATCGGCGTGGGCCTGGAGGGGGGCGTCGAGGAAGGTCCCGGCGGATTGCTTTTCCTCTCCGGATGGGGCGCTGTGATCACTGCGACGGGGAATCTGGGCGTGGGCGGCGGCGGTCGCACCCCATTGCCGCCGCCGTTGGCGAAGGCGCTACGAGAGGGTGTAGAATTAGGCCCGGCCATCGATCTCTGGTTGGGGCGGGAAGGCGTTCGGCATCAGGAGGGCACGGTGGGCGTGCTCACGGGCGGTTATCTGAGTCGGGCGGCCTCCTTCGCCCATCTCCTGCTGCACGCGCTGGCTCCAATTCTCCATCCCGATTGGTATGATGATATTGAATTTTGGGATAACGTCGACTTGACTTAAAATAGACTATCCTCCCTTCCCCCTCCTGTTCTCCAATTCCCCCGAGATGTGATTATGAGAAAAGTTTTTACGCTGGCAGTCCTTTTTTTTCTGGTAGCAGTTATTTTGGTGGGGTGTAATCCCCTCGGTGTTTCAGATACCGAGATCAAGGTC
>JALSPL010000372.1 GCA_026985975.1 Anaerolineae bacterium
ACCATCGTCCCCGAGCCGGGCGACCCGCAGAGCCTGAACCGGTACAGCTATGTGCGCAACAATCCGCTGCGGTATGTGGACCCGAGCGGGCATCGTTGGCGTGAAGATATTCCAGGCGGTGGTAGTCCTGGCGGTGGCGGCGGAGGTGGAATTGGTCTCATCTACCTGCTGGGAAAATCTCTCCAGGTTGCAAAATACTATGGCCAGCGGGTGATTGATTGGGGATTCCACTTTCTTGAGCGCAATCCCGACATCGTCAATGGCACGGTGCAGGAGCCGGAGGATGTGGTGGGGGCTGTGGGTGGAGATGTGGCAGGCAAGGCCATCAGTTGGGTAGCGCGCTTTACCGGCGCAGATGAGGCGATTCTAAAAGGCGTGCGGCGTCTGGAGAATGCGATGAACAGCGCCAAATGGCCGCCTTATCGCTATGGATATGAGAAGGAACTGGAGCGGGCCTATGAGTTGTATCAGGCGGGTAAGCTGAAGGGCGTGGAGGTGCTGGCCGAAAACGGCGGGCGGTATGACTTCGTGTTGGTCACTGATGAGGTCGTCGAGTTTAAATACTGGACGCAATCGACGGTGTCCAAGCGGCAGGGAGCGTTGATTAAGCAGGTTTTGGACTACAGTAACGGTGGTCGCCGAAAGGTTATCCTTGAGTTCGGCATTACCAAAACGAATCCCATTGACCCTGCTTATCTTGACAAATTGCGGCAGGCATTCGCCAGTCGTGGCCTCACAGATATCGAAATCAGGTTAATCCCTGTAGGAGCGCCATGAGCCAACCAAGTTTTATCGTGGCGGCGTATTTTCGCCAAATCGAATTCCTGACACTAGATAAAGTGGTGCAGGCCATCGCCACCGCGGCTGATCACGGCTTGGAGTTGTATTTCACCATCAAGCACGACCTTGTGCCCCGGCATGATCTGGAACGCGTTATCCTTGAAGAAAAATGGCTGAAGTTTGATGATGGTAGTTGGGATGTGGGCCTTGTCTCCTCACCAGCACACCTCAAACTTAGAAATAGCGATATTTCCTTTCGCACAATCTCTGCTCATCAGAACCAGTTTCAGATGGGGGGGCTGCTGGCTTTGCATTCGATGGATGAACGCCATCTCATCGAACCCTACGCCCAGTTTCTCCTGCCCCTGGCCCGTCGTCTCTATCCCATCATCCAACCCAAACTGGGGTGGATCGATGAACCCTGGCGTTGCGATTACGATTTTGGCGAGATCGACAAATTGCGTCTTCCTCGGCTGGCCTGGGTCACTTTTTTTAGCCCCGCCTATGTACAACGATACGGCGAAGCCTTGCTGAACAACATCCCCGCCTATCGCATCGAGCCCTTGCCCGATGGCGGCGTCATGGTGCAGCTTACCCGATCCCTGTTGGTGAAAAGCCAGGCCGAGGGGCGGCGCATTCGCAAGGCAGTGCGCGACTACTTTGCGTCCCATGGCCTGAAGGTGCGCATCTGTGCGCCCTATTACGTGCCCAAAGCCATCATTCCTCCAGGTCTTGAGCCTGTGAACCCGGAGCTGCATGAGTACATGCGAACAATCATGAACACCACCCTGGTATTGACCGATGACACGCGCTTGAAGGCGCTGCATGTGCCCTGGGATGAGATGAACGACACGGAGAAGGGCGTAGCCATGACCTATATTCACAATCTCTTGTATGAGGAGATGAAAAAACGCCCCAACGCGCGTTGGCGGATGGAGATCAATGCGATGCCCGAGGAGTTGGCCTGGATGTTGGAGAAGTTGGCGAAGAGAGAGGGCGTGTCCTTGAGTTGGGAGGAGCGGGGCGGATGACCATTTTTGCTGTTTTGCCGCGCTGACCCGCTCCAGGATGTCAGAGGCCAGAAGTCAGGAACTTACCAGACGTTGACGCGCTTATGAGCCCATCGCGCCCGCCCGTGCGCATCATGCCCGCGCCCGCGAGCGCACCGTCGCATCCGCCCCGCTCACCACTCCCTTTGCGCCCTGCCCGCCCGCCTGCTAAAATACCCCCATCAATTCCATTCCCGTTCCAAATCCCGCTCCCCAACACCTGGCCAACCGCATAGCCGCCCGCCCGCGGCCCATCAGCGGACTCACCGCCAAACGCTTCACGGGCCGGTATCACGAGGCGGGCCCGGGCCTGTACTTTTACAATGCGAGATGGTATGACCCGGCGCTCGGGCGCTGGCGGTGAGGATGGCCAGGGCGACGCGATGCCGGGCATAGAGGGCGTGTTTTGGGCGTGATTGACAGCCAGACGATTCCGATTTATACTGAAATTACCGAAT
>JALSPL010000373.1 GCA_026985975.1 Anaerolineae bacterium
TGGCGTCGGCTGGCAGCACGCCATCGCTCAGCGCGTCCAGCATGGTGCGGATGTTGGTCAGGGGCGTGCGCAGCTCATGGGCCACATCCGCGATCAGATTCAGCCGTCGCTGTTCGGTGGTTTCCAACTCCTCGGCCATCTGATTGAAACTGCGCGCCAGCTCGCCCAGCTCATCTTCGCCCGGCGCGGCCACCCGGCGGTCGAAGCGCCCGGCCGCGATTTCGCGACTGGCCCGCATCATGGCCCGGATGGGCTCGACGATGCGCCGCGAGGTGAACAGGCTGACGGCGATGGCCACAGCCAGCGATACGAGCATGGCCGTGGTAGTGATCTCATTGATGGCGGCGATGAAATTGACGCGCAGATTCTCAGCCAGCGCCGGATCGCTGCCGATATGTTTTTCCATTTCCTGGATGTGGCGATCCAGCGCCGCGGGCGTCTGAATCTGCACCGCCCCGGCCAGCACGATCACCCCCACCAGGATGACGATGAGGTAGGAGAGAAAGAGTTTGGCGCTGAGATTCCGCCGGAAGTAGGTGATGATCCTCATGCCAGTGCATCCTCGAAGCGATAGCCTGCACCCCGCACCGTGGCCACCAGCTTCCCTGCGTTTCCCGCCTGATCCAGCTTGCGACGCAGTCGCCCGATGTGCACATCCACCACCCGATCATCACCGTAGTAATCATAGCCCCACACCTGCTCGATGAGCTGATCGCGGCTGAGCACGCGGCCATGGTGCCGGGCCAGGGCCAGCAGTAGATCGAATTCGATGGGGGTCAGCTCCACCGTCTGGCCCGCCCAGCTCACCTGCCGGGCGCCCGCATCAATGCGCAGGTTGCCGAAAATCAATGGCGCATCGGCCATGTCCGACATCTGGCCGCTGCGACGCAGCATGGCCTCGATGCGGGCCACCAGCTCGCGCGGGCTGAAGGGCTTGGTCAGGTAATCATCCGCGCCCATCTTCAGCCCCAGGATTTTGTCCATCTCCTCGGTGCGGGCGGTGAGCATGATCACCCAGGCGTTGGATTCCTGACGCAGGCGGCGCAGCACTTCCAGGCCGTCCATGCCCGGCAGCATGATGTCCAGCACCACCACGTCGGGCTTGAAAGCGCGGATGGACTGCAGGGCGGCGTTGCCGTCGGCTGAGGTGTAGACGGTGTAGCCATCATTTTCCAGATAGGCCCGCACGGTTTCGCGTACGGGCGCTTCATCATCAACGATGAGAATGGTTGCGTTGTTGGTCATGGTAACGTGAAAATAAAGGAAAATGCTATGGGGAGAAGAACAGCCGGGACGCATTCATCCTGGTTCGAGATGCGTCGCGTTTCCGAAGGGGAATGCACGGTTTGCCGCTGCGCCCAACATATTTGGGAACCATCCAAATAGCTGTTGGACTGAGTATATCTGATTTCCTCTCACATCTTACAGTAAAGCGTTGCTCGTGGCAAGGAGTTTGACCGGGTGCGTTTTTCCGATTCCCATTCCCCGTCCGTCTCGACGCGGAGGAATCAGGGGAGGGGGCCGCACCTAAAGCGTCCGAGTTCATCCGGTCAGTGCGCCATGGGACAGTTTGCCCCAAAATCGAAACGCACCCTTTCGGCCTTGCGTTATTGCCTTTCTGTTGTTTGGGCATTATAATGATTTCACGTCAGTTGTGATAACGTTCTGTTCATTCTTGGCTCCACTGAAAAAAGGTCGAGATCAGCAGCGACGATAGAGAAAACAGCGAAAATAGTGGGGTTTCAGCCATATTTTCTTGGTGAAACCCTGATATTTTCCTTTGCGTCTTTGCGACTTTGCGTGAGACAAAGCTTTTTTCAGGCGATCCATTCTTGGCTCTCCCTTTCAGTTCGATTATCACAGGCTCTCCTGAAAAAAGGTCGGAATTAGTAACGACAGTTGAGGAAACAACGAAGCTGCGCTGCCGTTTTTTGCGGGCGCAGCGCTGATACAAAGCTCGATCCTGTAAAAGTGATGAGCAGAAAGCCGTGAATGTCCCTTCTCTGCTCATCCTTCTTCTTTTCGCTCATTGGAATATATCATGACAACGCCTTCTAACGTCAACCTCCTGGTCCAACCTCGGGTCGAAACCCGATCGTTGCTACGCAATGTCTATCTGTATATGATGCTGGCGATGACTGTGACAGCCGGCGCCTCCTGGTTTACCCTTAGCTCGGGCCTGATTCGCTCCCTGGGCAGTCCGTGGATTTTATTCGGCGCATTCATCGTGCAGTTGATATTGGTGGGGACGTTGTCTTTCGCCCTGCCCAGGCTTTCTGCGCCCGT
>JALSPL010000374.1 GCA_026985975.1 Anaerolineae bacterium
ATCCATCAGCCGGGAGCGAATGCGGGCGTCCAGCGCGGAAAGCGGGCGGTTGGTGGTGATGACGGTGGGCAGGCGGCGCAGATAGCGGTGGTTGAACAGTTGAAAAAGTTTTTCCTGAGCCCAGGCCGTGGCGCTTTCCGCACCCAGATCATCCAGGATGAGCAACGGCGTGTTTTTCAGCCGATCGAAGAGCTCGTCATAGGTTTCGGCGCTGTTGGGCGCGTAGGTGGCCCGCAGGTGATCCAGCAAATCGGGAGCCAGGATGAAGAGCGCCTCGCCGCCGGTGCGGATGACCTCATTGCCGATGGCCGCGGCCAGGTGGGTTTTGCCCACGCCGTAACCGCCCGACAGCAGCAACCAGCCGCGTGGCGACGCGGCGAAGCCGCGGGCCGCTTCATAGGCGGCGCGGATGGTCTTGCGGCGCTCGGGCGTCAGGCCCACGCCTTCGGGATGAAAGGCCTGGAAGGTCATGCGCTCCAGCAGCTCCATGCTTCCCAGGGCGTTCATCTGGCGTTTGCGCCGGGCCTGCACCCGCGGCAGGGCGCATTGGCACAGCAGCGCCTTGCCAAATTCAGGATGTCCCACCGGCACGTCTTTGACATAATATCCATAGCCGTGACAGATGGGGCAGTCGGGGTCGCCGATTCCCGACGCCGGAGCGCGCCGCGACTCATTCGTGGATGAAGAGTCCGGGTTCATCGGTTTCCTGGGGATGCGGGATGTCACCTGATCGAGCAGGTCGTCCAGTTTGCGCGGGAGTGTCTTTGCCATATTGCGCCCAGTTTTGGAGGATGCGGTGGATGTAGGCCCAGGTGCGGCTGTTACGTTCGACCGCCAGGCTGAAGGCGTCGTAGATCCAGCCTTCGGGATAATCGCGTTCGGCCTGGCGCAGTTTTTCTGCGATCATCGGCGTTACCATACCGATATTTTGCTCATAAAGCAAGAAAATGTTGGGGCGTTCTTTCTCCAGGCCCACAATCACGTCGTCGATATCGTGGATCAGCCCCTGAAAGTCTCCCTGACGCAGACGTTTTACTGCGGCGCGGCCTTTGGGGGAGTTGAGGAAGTACCACAGCTCCTCTTTTTCGCCCCGTTTGACGGTGATTTCGATGAGGACGCCGCGTTGGGCGGCGCGGGCGAAGCCGCGGCGGGCCGCGGCCGCTTGCTCGGCGGGCGCTTCACCCATGCCCGCCAGAAAGATAAGGTCGGCCAGGGCGTCGTTCAGGCGCACATAACGCACATCGCCGCTGCCCTGATAGAGCTGCCAAAAAGCGTAGAGGATGGTCTTGAGCTCGGCCAGATCATCCACCAGGGGCAGGATTTCGCTGAAGATCTCTACGGGAACGCGGATATAGCGGGTTTTGCCTGCATGGAAGCCGGGAAAGCCTTTGAGTGCGTCGTCGGTCATGGCGGGATCATTTGGTGTGCGTTTGATTGAGCTCGGTGGCGTAGTAGGGCGGGGCGATGCGGGTGACCTGGCAGCCGGCTTTTTCAAGACGGGCCTGCTCTTCATCGCTGAAGTCTGCGGAGCTGGCCAGGATGATGACTTTTTCGGCCCGCAGCGCGTCTTCGATGTCGTCGCCAATGCGGGGTGGGCGCTCGCGGGCCGCATAGCGCAGCGTCTGGATGAAGCCGGGCAGGTCGTAGGGCATGGATTTGACCAGGATGAAGAGAGGCGTTTCTTTCCCCGGGGCTGGTTCAGGCGGGACGGGCGGAGTTGCGGGAGCGTCATCTCCCGTCGATGCAAAGGTAACCCATATTTCGCGGCTGCCGGACATCTCCACCTGAACATGATGCGCCATGCCCGCGGGCTGCAAGTAGTATTTTCCCTCGCCCAGCGGCGCAAATTCGCAAACAAAGGGGCCGTACTCGGGCTTGTCGCCGATGTGTCGCACCATGCCGGACCAGCCTTCGGCCCACAGACGCACGGCCAGGCCCGGCCGATGGGGAATGCGCACCCGAATGACGCCGAAGCCCGGGCCGGGGCCCACTTCTTCCACCTGCCAGGTCCAGTTCGCGGGCGGATTTTCGGATATTTCGTCGATGGACGCGTTGGCGATGTCAAATGTCACTTCCTGCCGGTGGACGCCGTCCAGGGTGACGCGTTCGATAAATTCCGCGTCGGGGGATTGCAGGATCACTTCATACTCGCCCGCTTTCAGTCCTCCGATCTCGAAATTCCCTTCCTCGTCCAACGGATGCACGATCTCGATATCTTCAGGACCCCGCACATAAATCTGCCGATGCTCGCCCGGGGCGGCGTGACCGAAGATGACGCTCTCG
>JALSPL010000375.1 GCA_026985975.1 Anaerolineae bacterium
ATCCTGCTGGCCGCGCACTGGACCCGCGATTACGGAAGCAACGACGTCGATGTTCCCCCTTTCGGGGTCGACTCATCCGATAGAGAGGCATGGCGGCAAGCCGTCGCCGACTTGCAGCATCGCGCCAACTGCTGGGGCTACGGCAGCATCATCGATCTGCAGAAGATGCTGCCCGCGTTCGACCCGCGGGCCCTGGCGCTGGAAAAAGAATTCCTCACCGCGCTGCTCGAACACGTGAATCCCTACACGGGCCAGGCGTACAAGGATAGCCCCCAGGTTCTGACCCTGGAAGTCGTCAACGAATTTTCCTCCATCTACGCCATCGTCAACGGCAACCGCTACTACGATGAGCGCTGGACTCAGGGCTTTCCCGGCCTGCGTTATTTTCAGGACGAACTGGACGCCCGCTGGCGGCAGTTTCTGGCCGCCCAGGGCTACGCCTATTTCGATCTCTATCTGGAACAGGATAGCGCCATTCCCTACGAAACCCGGGAGCGGCTGCGCACCGACTTCCTCGATGGCTTGGATCAGGCCTGGTTCGACGCCATCCGGACGCACATTGCCGGTCTGGACGGGCGGATGAATCTCACCTTCTCCACCCTGTGGCGGGGCGAGCCCGACGCCCGCCGGGCTGCGGTCGCTCCCCACATCACCCACAGCGAAAACCACATCTACGCCAATCCCTCGGTGGTCGAGCCTTTCCTGGATCACGCCAACGAGGATGGCGCGTTTTTCTCCGACCCGGCGGACCCGCGAGAGGATTTCATCTACAGCCTGGCTGTGGAGCAGCAGATCGCGCACAAGCCCCACATCGTGGGCGAGATCAACATAGCCGCGGGGGTGGGCGGGCCTTTCACCGATCTACTCAAGACCCGCTATCTCAAGCGCTCTATGATGCCCCTGGCGGCCGCGGCCTACGGCAGTCTGCACGATTGGGCGGGCGTGGCCTGGTTCGCCTGGAATCATGGGGATGCGCGGGTGGGGCGCGATGGCTGGGGCGAGGATGAACGCATCCCTCGCGACATGGATGACATTGCGGATCAGCAGGCGGTGGGCGGGAATCTCATCGAAGATACGGTGTTCCTGGATCATTTGCGCACCGCGGGCTTGCTCTTCAAAAAGGGCCTGATCGCGACTTCCGGCCATCCCATCATCCTATATGTGGAAGACGAGGTCGACGATCCCATCTCGAATTATGTGTATGGTTATCCCGTGCGGCCCAAGCTGCTGCCCAAACCGGGCTGGCAGAACATCTCCGCCCTGCGCAAGGTCTATGGCCCGCCGCCCGCGGGCTATGATCAGCGCCAGCAGCCCCCTTTCACCCGCACTCCTGCCAATCCTCTGGTCTCGGATACAGGCGAGATCATCAAGGACATCGAGCGCGGACAGCTTACCATCGCGGCGCCCGGGGCCGAGGCCTTCAGCGGCTATCTGGATGCTCGCCCGCCCGCGGGGTTGAGCGCACTGCACATCGCCCGGACCGAGGGCTTCGCCACCGTCATCCTGGCGGCGCAAGATGATCGTCCCCTGGCGCAGAGCCGCAGCCTGCGCATCAGCCGCACGTATGTGGCGGGCGTCACTTCGCCCGAGGACATCCAGCGCGGCCATGATGCGGACGGGCCCGACATCACCCTGACGGGATTGCAGGCCCCGGCCGCGGGCGGCTCCTGGCGGATTCGCTTCACCCGGCCGCGGGCGCAATACGCGGACGCCGCGCCCCAGCCCCTGGTCATGCAAAACGGACGCCTGTCCCTGCCCGCGGGCGACTGGCGAGAGGCCGAGCTCATCCTTTCGGGCGATTCTGCGCCCGCACCCCGCTTCTATCTCCCCCTCATTCTCCGGCCAGATTAAGTGCGTGTTGGTACACGCTGTCACTCAGATAAAACCCTGCCCGATTTCGCAACGCGTCCAACCATGGACGAACACTTTTGATGCGCCCCCTGGCTTTGGCTGCGATCAATAGTCCGACTACGCCCGTGACTTTAAGCCCAAGACGCTCCGCGACGCGTCTGCCCTCTCTTTCATCCAAAATCGTCAAATCGGCGTTCATTTCCAATGCCAAAGCGATCGTTTCCGCCTCGCCTCTATCCAGATCCATACACAAAAGCGTCACGATGGTTCTACTCGCCACTGGTTCTACAACGATCCATTCAGCTTTTTCCACTTCCGTTCTGCCCGGCCAGATTTTTCCCTGAGCGGAAAGTTCTTCTCTGACTCCTGTCGGCACGTAGATGTTGCCATATAGTACGTGAAGCAAATCGAACTGTCCGATTGCAGCTAAA
>JALSPL010000376.1 GCA_026985975.1 Anaerolineae bacterium
TATCGAGACAGCCGCACCGCAGGCATGATGGAAGAAGCCTTCAAGCGCGTGCCCAAGGAGCAGATTTACGCCCGCACCGGCATTCAATTCATGGAGCTGAACACCCTCTATCAGCTTTACGCCATGGTGAAACGGGGGGCTCCGGCTCTGGATATCGCCGAAACCTTGCTGTTCACGCCTGACTTGCTGAATTTTTGGCTGACAGGGCGCAAGGTCAATGAATTCACCATCGCCACCACCTCCCAGGCCTACAGTCCCCAGACGGGAACCTGGGCTACGGATATCCTCGACGCCCTGGACATTCCTTCTCATATTTTCGGCCAGATCATTCCGCCCGGAACGGTGCTGGGGGCATTGCGGGATGATGTCTCCCGGACCGCGGGCGTGACGGGGTTGTCGGTGATTGCGCCGGCGGCCCATGACACCGGCTCGGCGGTGGCGGCTGCGCCCGCGAGCAACGAGCATTTCGCCTGGCTCAGCTCGGGCACCTGGTCGATTTTGGGTGCAGAGACTCGCCAGCCGGATCTCAGCGAAAAGGCGCTGGCCTTCAATTTCACCAACGAGGGGGGCGTCTTCGACGCCTGGCGGCTTTCGAAGAACATCTCGGGCCTGTGGTTTATGCAGGAATGCCAGCGGGAGTGGGGAATTTCGTATGATGAGCTCACGCATCTCGCCGCCCAGGCCCGGCCATTTCTGGCAGTCATCGATGTGGACGCCCCCATCTTCTTCCGCCCCGGCGATATGCCTCAAAAAATCCGCGATTATTGCATCCGCACGGGCCAGACGGCGCCGCAGACGGAAGGGGAGATCGCCCGCGTTATCCTCGAAAGTCTGGCTCTGAAATATCGTTTTGTGTTGGGGCAACTGGATGAATTGACTGGCGTTCGGCACGAGCCGTTGCATATTATCGGCGGCGGCGTCAAAAATCAGTTGCTCAATCAGTTTGCGGCCAATGCCGTGGGACGCCCGGTCGTTGCCGGTCCGGTGGAGGCCACCGCCACCGGCAATATCCTGCTGCAGGCCATCGCCATGGGCGACCTGGCGGATTTGGCCGAGGCCCGGGCCATCGTGCGCCGTTCATTTCCCCCCGCCATCTATCAGCCTCGCGCCGACGAAAGCTGGGACGCGGCCTACGCCAAATTACTGACGCTGACAACATGATAGCTATAAATCAGCTTGAGAACGATCTGAACGCCCGCGATTTGTCAACGCGGTCACGGGCGTTGGAGCAGTTGGCCGCGCAGGCCCGCGCGGGCCGCATCTCATTGCCGACGCCGCGAGAAGCGGCGAACATGCACGCCCATACATTTTTCTCCTACAACGCCTATGGCCACTCTCCCTCGTCCCTGGCCTGGCTGGGCAGGACTGAAGCCATCAAGCTCATAGGCATCGTGGATTTCGACGTGCTGGACGCCGTGGATGAATGGTATCGGGCGTGCGATGCGGTGGAACTGCGGGCCAGCGCCGGCCTGGAAACCAGGGTCTTCATTCCCGCCTTTGCAGATGTCGAGATCAACTCGCCCGGCGAGCCCGGCGTGGCCTATCACATGGGGATTGGCTTTGTCTCGGGGCGCATCCCCGCCCGGGTCCGACCCATCGCCCGGGATTTGCGCAGGCGGGCGCAACAACGCAATCTCGGCCTGTTGCAGCGGGTGAACGCGTATCTCGATCCCATCATGCTGGATTACCAGCGGGATGTGCTGCCCCTGACGCCCAGCGGCAACGCCACCGAACGGCACCTGGTGGCCGCTTACATCGAGGCCGCCCGCGCTCGTTTCGATGATCCCGCTCCCTTCTGGGCGGAGAAGCTGATCCTGGCGGAGGAGGATGTGCGGGCGTTGATGGGCGAGAGCGGCGACGCCCCCGCATTTCAGACCCTCATCCGCAAAAAACTGATGAAGCGGGGCGGCGTGGGCTATGTGCAACCGGGCCCGGAGACTTTTCCCGACATCGCCGCCTTCCACGAGCTCATCACCGCCTGCGGCGCACTGCCCTGCGCAGCATGGCTGGACGGCATGTCAGAAGGGGAGCAGCAGGTGGAGGCGCTGCTGGAGATGCTCATCAGTCATGGCGTTGTGGCGCTCAACATCATTCCCGATCGCAATTGGAACATCGCCGATCCCGTTCTGCGCCAAAAGAAGATCGCTAATCTCTATGCTGTGGTGGATCTGGCCCGCAAACTGGCGTTGCCCGTGCATGTGGGCACCGAGATGAACAGCTTTGGTCAGAAGTTTGTGGATGATTTCGATGCGCCAGCGCTGGCCCCCGTGC
>JALSPL010000377.1 GCA_026985975.1 Anaerolineae bacterium
CCTGGAGCGCACCGTGGCCTGGATCACGGGCGTCAAGAGCGTGCGCGAGGCCATCGCCTTTCCCCGCGTCCTCGGGCGCGTCAAGCCGTGAGGATCAGTAAACAGTAAACAGTAAGCAGTAAGCAGGTTTCACGGGCGCTTGCCCGCCTATACCGATGAAAAAGACGATGGACGATGGGCGGAAGACGATGATGGTTGTAGACGCTCGCTATCGTCCATCGTTGCGGGCGTCCTGAGATTCATGGAGACTCATTGAGATTCTGAACCTCCACCGAATCTCTATCAATCCTCTATCCTTTTTATCTGCGTAGATCAGATTTTCCCGCTTTTTCTGCGTTCTTTCTTCACTCTATTTCCAAAGTAACACTCGGTGTGGCGCTGCACACTGCACACTGAAAACCGAACACTTCGTCTCTTGATGATTTTCCTCTTCTCCCTGGCAATCGCTTTCCTCCTGGCGCTGGCGCTGGTTCCGTTCGCTATATGGGCGGCGCGACGGTGGGATGTGGTGGATCGGCCCGGCGGCAGACGGCGGCATGTGGGAGCGATTCCTCGCATGGGCGGACTGGCGATTTTCGGCGGCTTCGCGGGGGCCAATCTGCTGGTGCGGGCGCTGCCACAAGCCTGGCTGCCCGCCACCACCGATCCCGCCGAGACTTTCCGCTGGCTGGGGTTGATGCTGGGGGCGGCCTTCGTGGCGGGCTTTGGTCTGCTGGATGATCGTTACGGTTTCAAGAGCGGGCCGCAATATCTGGCGCAAGTTGCAGCCGGCGTCATCGCCATCATCTTCACCATCTTCATCGAACGCATCAACAACCCCTTTGGCCCGGGCCAGATCGTTTTTCCCTGGTATGTCATCTGGCCCCTGACCATTTTCTGGTTCATGGGATTCATCAACACCGTCAACTTTCTGGATGGGGTGGATGGACTGGCCGCGTCGGTGGCCGCGGTGGTGGCGGTGGTGCTGGCTATCCACATGGTTCGCACCGGTCAGCACAGCGTGATGCTGATCGTGCTGGCCCTGCTGGGCAGTGTGCTCGGTTTTCTGATCTTCAACTGGCCCCCGGCCAAAATTTTCATGGGCTCCAGCGGCTCCTATTTTCTGGGATTCACGCTGGCCGCGCTGGGGTTGATCGCCGGCGCGCGGGTGGCCACCCTGCTGTTGGTCATGGGTCTGCCCATCATGGATGTGGCCTGGCTCATCTGGTGGCGCTGGCGGCACAACAAGCCCCTGTTTCAGGGCGACCGCAATCATCTGCATTTTCGGCTGCTGGATAAAGGCTTCAGCGCCCGCCAGATCGTGCTGGGCTATGTGGCCTTTGGGTCGGTTTTCGGAGCCATCAGCCTGATGACGGCCAGCACGACGGTGAAACTGTTGGCTCTGGGCGCGCTCATCCTCGTGGGGGGCGGCGTCATCTTGTGGGCGGCGCCGCGGGAAGAAACCTGACAGGTTCCCTGCCCGCAAAGCCGACTTCGCGACAAAATTCGCCCGCAGCCAGCTCGGGCGGTGACTCTATGCGGCCGTTTGGAACCTGTCAGGTTGTGCTCGGCGGAGACAACCAGCGTCACTCCCCAACTCTGTTGACTTTTGCCGGAGCGTCACAGTATCTCGGTAGATGGGCGGAATTGGAGCGGGTGGTGTAAACTAGAAGATCGAATTTATCCCTCGTTCATCCCGCGGAGGAGGCGTCGATCTCATGCCCAACACAACCGCAGAGCACCTGTTCGATCTGGATGACATCCTGGAAGAAGTGCGGGCGGCGCTGGAACAAAATAATGTCAAACGCGCCGCCGAGATTATCGAAGAATTGCGTCCCCCCGACCAGGCCGAGATATTCTCCGATCTGGACGACGATGAACAACGCCTGCTGCTGAGTCACCTCGCCCCCGAAGATTCGGCGGATATTTTCGAGGAGCTGGATGACGAACAGGCCCTGGAGCTGGCCCGCGAGATCCCGGACGAAGAGCTCATCCCCATCATGGATGAGATGGAGCCGGACGAGGCCGCGGACCTGCTGGGCGATATGCGCCCGGAGCGGGCCAAAAAGCTGCTGGAGGAGCTGGAAGATCCGGAGGAAGTGCGCCCGCTGTTGCTGCATCCAGACGAAACCGCCGGCGGTCTGATGACCTCCGAATTTCTGGCCCTGCGCCGCCGCATGACCGCAGCCGAGGCCATCGAGGCCATCCGCCAATGGCAGCCGGAAGCCGAAACCATCTATTATCTGTTTGTCGTGGATCGCTACGGGCGGCTGCGGGGCGTGGTGAATC
>JALSPL010000378.1 GCA_026985975.1 Anaerolineae bacterium
CAGCCACTGCCAGGGCGATGTGAGATGCTCGTTGAGCAGAAACCAGCCCAGAGCCAGGGTGCCGATAAGCCGCAGGGGCATGACGCTGGTGATGAGTGCGGGATTGGCCCCGCTGACCGCGGACACTTGCAAGAGATTGCCCAACACCTGAATGCCAAAGATGAAGCCCAGAGCGTAAAATAGGCCCGACGGCGAAGCCGTCTGCCAGCGGCCCCAGTCCTCGCCCGCGGCCAGCGTCAGGATCAAGTAGGTCGTGGCCAGGGCCAGACTCTGTTGGAAAAGGATCATGCCGCTGCTGGCCTGCCGCCGACTGCTGCGCCGGATCATCTGAAAATAGGTGGCGAGCATCAGCATGGAAAAGGCGGCCAGGGCCAGACCGGTTATGTCCCGGAGTGAAAATCCGGCAAAGATATGGGACCAGTCGGCGATGAGCACCAGGGTGGCCCCAAAGGTGGAAAGCATCAGCGCCCGATAGGTGTAGCGGGGCGTGGGTTCGCCAAAAAACAGGGTTCCCAGAATCGCCACCATGAAGGGCGTCAGCAGGTAAATGAGCTGCACCCATGTGGCCCGGGTCATGTCTATGGCCAGGATATTGGTCACCGAGCGGGCGATGACGAAGAACACCAGCACCCACAGCGTTTTGGAGCGAAAGATGATCCCCAGAATTTCGGGCCAGGGACGGGCGTCGTGGCGGCGTATCAACCACAAGCTGGCCAGCAGCGTGGCGGAGGTGCTGAGGAACAGCAGGGAGAATTTGGGGACTTCGGCGATGGCGAGCTTGGCGAATACCGGATAAATGCCGAAAATCAGATGCCCGGCCACCCCCATCCAGATGAAAATCCAGACTGGGGATGAGGCGGCGGGCGTTTGCTTGCAGGCGACGGATTGCGTAGACATGGGATGAAATGGCTTGTGATGTTGGCGTCGATGAATGTCTCCGCAGTATACTAGCCTCATCCCATTTGATCAAGGCATCTCCAACATGATGCGCTTCACAACGCCATGACTCGAAAATCCATTTTCTGGCTCATCGGCCTGCTGTTGGCCGCGATCTTTGCGTGCAGTCTGGGCTATGGCCTGGGCTCATCCCTGGCCCGACGCCGCGCGTCGACCGCTCTGCCCACGATGGCTCCGGCCACCGTCACCGCCACGCCCGTCCCCACCGCCATCCTTCTGCCCACGGCGACGCCTCTTCCCCCCACGCCCGCTCCCGCAGCAGCCAGCGCTCCTGCGCCCAACGTCATCAACCTGGAGCAGGAACTGATTCGCATCTATCGGGAGGCCAACCCCGCGGTGGTCAACATCACCACGCAGATCTTGCGCCCCGATTTCTTTTGGGGCGTGACGCCCGAAGAGGGCGCAGGCTCCGGCTTTGTGTGGGATGATCAGGGACGCATCATCACCAACTACCACGTCATCGAAGACGCCCACAGCATCCAGGTCAGCTTTGCGCCGGGCGTGGTCATGCCCGCCCATGTCGTCGGAGCCGATCCCGGCAACGATCTGGCCGTCATCCAGGTGGACAACCCGCCCGCCAACGTGCATCCCCTGCCCCTGGCCGATTCCGACGCCTTGCAGGTGGGGCAGATCGTGGTCGCCATCGGCAATCCCTTTGGCCGCTTCCAACGCACCATGACCATGGGCGTCATCAGCGCCCTGGATCGCACCATCAAGGTCAAGGAAGGCCGGGTGCTGCGCCGGGTCATCCAGACCGACGCCGACATCAATCATGGCAACTCGGGCGGGCCCCTGCTGGATTCCTCGGGTCGGGTCATCGGCGTCATCTCCGCCATCTACTCGCCCACCGGGGCCAACGCGGGCGTGGGCCTGGCCATTCCCATCAACAAAGCCAAACGCATCGCGCCCGTGCTCATCGCCAGGGGCCGCTACGCCCATCCCTGGCTGGGCATCGAGCATCTGGGCTATGAAATTACGCCCTATCTGGCCCAGCGTCTGCATCTGCCGGTGGATCACGGCCTGCTCATCGCCAAGATCTACGAGGACTCCCCCGCCCTGAAAGCAGGCATTCGCCCGGCCAATGACGAAGTCATCCTGGGCAACTACCGTTACCTCATCGGCGGCGACATCCTCACCGCCATCGATGGCGTACCGCTGAAAAGCTGGGAGGATCTGGACGCGTATCTGCAGGAAAACACCGAGGTGGGCCAGACGGTCACCCTGGACATCCTGCGCGATGGCAAGCCCATGAAGGTGCAGGTGCAATTGGGCGAAGAGCCGTGATTGCAGTAGTCAGTGATCAGTATTC
>JALSPL010000379.1 GCA_026985975.1 Anaerolineae bacterium
GCGGTCGCCTGGGCCACAGCCTCCTCGATCTGCGCCTTCAACATACGCGTCGAGACGCCAAAGGGGTAATGCACCTCGAAGATGGGCGTGCCTGTATCCTGGCAGATGGGCGTGCTCTTTTCGCGGGCCATTTCAACATTTTTCAAGATCGTGCCCAACGCCTGTTCCGCGGCCGAGCCCGGCTCTTCCTGCGCTTTCCCCTTCTCCAGCGCCTCCACCATATCCTGGGGCAAATCAGTGGCCGCCTTCCGCACCAATTCCAAAAGCGGTGCGACCAGATCTAACTTGAGGGGTTCGCTCATGTGATCCTCCAGAAATTTGAGTTTAAGAAAACTTAACCGGTTGTTTACGCCTTCTTGATGAAAAAAAGCGTATTTGTGAATAAAATGGTTTCAGACCATCAGCATCAGACATCCTCGTCCAATACCGGCTTTACCATACCACCAAACCTCTCAAAAGTGCGAATTATCACGATGAAAATAGAAGTTATTGACAGCATTTCGTCCCCAATCCGTCATTCGAGCCAGCATACCGATTCAAACAGAGGCTGTCATTCTTGACAATCTGGCGAGGACTTTATATCATCCTTCCAACAATAAACAATGCCAGTCCAAATGCGTCGTTTTTGGGATAAAACAACGGCGTTCGGACAGCAATCATCTGGCAATTTCGTCCCTCTACTGGATATCGTTGCATAACTGCTCTCGACGAGGAGAAGGCAATGCCACAACAATCCGCAGAAAGCCTGAACACAGGACGGGTGTCGGGCGCCCGAAAGCGAGCCATACGCGAAGCTTTTACAGGCTATCTTTTCATCACCCCGGCCACCGTATTGCTCACCGTATTCGGCCTCTTTCCGCTGATCTACGCCGTATACATCAGTTTTCATCGCTGGCGTATTAAAAAGGGAGCCTTTTTGGGGCTGAAGAATTATACCAAAGCGCTGGGCGATCCCAAGGACATCCTCTGGTTTGCAGTCGGCGTTGCATTGCTGATCGGGTCCTGGCGTCTATGGAAGAGTATGACCAAAGAGCGACGCACGTGGGTCATGATCGCCAAGTTTCTCGCCGTTATCGTCTTCATTGCCGGCGCCTGGGGGATGTTTACCGGGTTGGGGAAGATGATTGAAAGTGGGGATCAAAAAATGTATGAGGCCTTCGTGGTGACTGTTTTCTATGCCGTAGGCATTGTGCCCATGCAGTTGGGATTAGCCTTGCTGCTGGCGGTGATGCTTTATCAGAAGATCAAAGGCAAGGATATGTATCGCATGATCTATTTCATGCCTTACGTAACGATTACGGTGGCCTCGGCCGGCGTATTCCGGGCCATCTTCTCCCGCAGGCCCGAAAGCATCGCCAATCAGATTATCGGCATGTTGGGCATCGGTCCGCAGAAATGGCTGCAAGAGCCTCACGGCATCTGGGAATTAGTCTTCGGGCATTTTGGCGTCAATCTGATGGACGCTCTGAAAAATCTCGGTGCGGATTCATTTGTCGCATTTATTCTGGCGGGGCCTTCGCTGGCGCTGCTTTCCATCATGCTCTACAACCTGTGGGTGTTCGTGGGATACAACTCGGTCATTTTCCTGGCGGGCCTGGGGGCCATTCCTTCTGATCTATACGAGGCGGCCGAGATCGACGGCGCCAACCGCTGGCACATCTTCCGCCATGTGACGCTGCCGCTGCTCTCGCCCACCATCTACTTCCTCACCATCATTACGGTCATGGGCGTGTTCAAGGCCATCAACCATGTGCTGGTGATGCGCGAACCCGCCGCCCAGGGCACCGTGGATACGGCCAGCCTCTACATCTTCGATCAATTTTACCTCTCCACCCGATTTGGTTACGCCTCAGCCATAGCCATGGTGCTGTTCCTCGTGATTCTTACCCTGACATTCATCCAAAACCGCATCGCCCAACGGAGGGTGTTCTATGGCTAATCAGACGCTCCCAGCACAGCCGGTCGAAAAACAGCACGTTTCTTTCTGGTATCGCTACAAAGTCGGCCGCATCCTGCTATACTTCATCTTGTCGTTTGGCGCGCTTGTGGCTCTGACGCCTTTTGTTTACATGCTTCTGGGGTCATTGCTCACCCGCGGTGAGATGCTCAACCGCAAATTGTTTCCGCGTAATCCCATCGCCGGTATGCAAAATTATGTAGAGGCCTGGAATGAAGCGAATTTCAATGAGTACTTCGTCAACAGCGTGCAGATCACAACCATTACCATCATCGGCATGCTCATTGTCTGCGTGCTGGCTGCTTACGCCTTTTCCCGGATCAAATTCCCCGGGCGGGAAGCCGTCTTTGGCGTTTTCCTGGCAACGATGATGATTCCCGAAACCATTCTCCTCATCCCCAACTTCCTCATCGTCAACCAACTGAACAAGTGGATGACGCCCCTGGGGCTCCCCTGGTTGAACAACTGGCCCTCGCTGACCATCCCCTTCATGGCCAGCGTCTTCGCCATCTTCCTCATGCGGCAATTCTTCGCCCAGATTCCTGATGAGCTGTGGGATGCGGCCCGCATCGATGGGGCCGGGCATGTCCGTTTTATGGTGCAGGTGGTGCTGCCGCTTTCCAAGGCCGTACTGTTCACCGTTATCATCTTCCAATTCATCGGTTCATGGAATGCGCTGGTGTGGCCTTTGGTGGTCACCAGCAAGCCGGACTGGCGGCCCATTGCCGTCGGTCTGTATAGCTTCATCTCCGAGGCCGGGCCCGAGTTGCAGCTCATGCTGGCGGGCGCGGTCATCACCACAGCGCCGGTGCTGCTGCTCTACTTCTTCACCCAGAAGCAATTCACCGAAGGCATCGCCACCACGGGCCTCAAAGGCTAATTGTTGATTGACGCTGGCCGAATGTATAATCTCGTTGCAGTCCGCCCTCCGGGCGTTTGCATACCATTCAGTTGTTAATTTTCTTTTCTCTCACTCAATCTCTTTAGGAGGAGAACGCAACTCATGAACAAACGCATTATCATCCTTCTCACGCTGTTGTTGCTGGTGTCGGCCGTCATCCTTTCGGCCTGCTCCCAGCCGACGCCGCAGGTAATCAAAGAAACCGTCGTAGTCGAAAAAGAAGTGACCAAGGTCGTCGAAAAAGAAGTCAAGGTGACCGAGGTCGTCGAGAAAGAAGTCGTCGCCACCCCCACCCCCAGCGCCGAAGAGATGGATCCGCTGGCCGATGTGGATCCCAGCGGTCAGACCGTGACCTACTGGTATCAGCACAGCCGCTCTCGCGAAGAAGGCCTGAAGGGCATGATCGACAACTTCAACGCCAACAACGAATGGGGCATCACCGTCAATGGCGAGTATCAGGGCCACTACGGTGAAATCTACAAGAAGATGCTGGCCGCCATCGCTTCCGGCGAAGTTCCCAGCCTGGTCGTAGCCTATCAGAACCAGTCCGCCAGCTATCAGCTTGCCGACGCCCTGGTCGACATGAACCAATACGTGCACAGCGCCAAATGGGGCTTCAGCGATGAGGAGCTCAACGACTTCTTCCCCGCCTTCCTGAATGCTGACATCAGCCAGCAATTTGGCGGCATGCGCCTGGGCTTCCCCCCCAACCGCTCCATCGAGGTGATGTATTACAACGCCGATTGGCTGAAAGAACTGGGCTATGATGGACCGCCCACCACCTGGGACGAATTCCGCGAAATGGCTTGCGCCGCCACCAAACAGCCTTTCTCCAAAGGCCCGGCCGACGCCAAACCCATGGGCTATGAGATCTCCACGGATGCTTCCCGCTTCGCTTCCATGGTCTTCAGCCGCGGCGGCGATTTGATGACCGAAGACATGAGCGCCTACACCTATAACACGCCCGCGGCCCAGGACGCCATGAAATTCATGCAAGACCTGTACAAAGAAGGCTGCGCCGACATCATCGCCGAGAAATATGGCGATCAGAGCGACTTCGGCGTGGGCAAACTGCTGTTCACCATCGGCTCCTCCTCCGGTCTGCCTTACTACAAATCCGCCGTCAATGATGGCGCCGGCTTCAACTGGTCTGTGGCGGCTCTGCCTCACACCACCCCCGACCCTGTAGTGGACATCTACGGCGCCAGCCTGAGCATCCCCAAGACCACGCCCGAAGAGCAACTGGCCGCCTGGCTGTTCGTCAAATGGTTCACCGAGCCGGAACAGCAAGCGCAGTGGGCGCAGATCAGCAACTACTTCCCTGTGCGCAAATCCACCGCCGCCGAACTGGGTGACTACTTCGCCCAGAATCCCGCCTACGCCACCGCCTTCGGCCTGCTGAAATACGGCAAGGTCGAGCCGCCTGTGGCCGGTTATGACGTGGTGCGCAACAAGGTTTCCGAAGCCTACAACGCCATCCTCGAAGGCGCTGATGTGATGGAAACCCTGGCGCAACTGGAGAAAGAGGCCAACGAAATCCTGGCCGAAAACCAACCCTAACGTCGCCCGCTGCATCGCAGATGCAATTCCCAAGCCCTGGAGGCCCGCCTCCGGGGCTTTTTTGCGTTATGCCGTCAGGATGATTGGGCGCTATCCCACTCAATTGAAACGCCCTCGCGCCCGAAGCCAGAATTGACGAATTGGCGTAAGAATGCTAAACTGGGGCCAGGTTCGACGCCGAACCGCCATCGAAATACATACTTGCTGGTTGACGCGTGCGAGAGAGCGTCAGGAAAAATGATCGAAAATCAATGATTAAAGATCAAAGAAAACGAGAGCCCCCAAGAACGCTTTTCAATCACCTCTCTTTACTCTTTAATCATTACTCATCAATCATCACCCTGACCGCCGAAGGGGCAAGCCGGTCGGGCCTCCCAACCCGCCGGTGAATCTCTCAGGCAAAAGGATCGCACGTTGACAGCGGCTCTGGAGAGTGAGACTGCAAATTGCAGCCTCCACCGACGGGGAAAGCCTTCACGGCCAATCTCTCAGGCGCCAGGACAGAGCATTCACGGGAACTCTGTCATATAAAACGCCCGGATTTCGGGCCAACACATGCCATTTTGGCAATGGGAGGCACAAAATGACTGAACTGAAACGCACAGCCCTGCATGACGTGCACGTGGCCATGGGCGCGCGCATGGCGCCCTTCGCCGGGTACGACATGCCCATCCAGTATCCCACCGGCCCCATGGTCGAGCATCACGCCGTGCGCAACGCGGCAGGCCTCTTCGACATCGACCACATGGGCCAGGTGGAACTCATCGGGCCCGACGCCGAGGCCTTTTTGCAATACATCCAGCCGCGGGATGTGAGCCAGATGAAGGTGTGGGACGCAGAATACAGTTATCTCTGTTACCAGGATGGGACGTTTGTGGATGACATCTTCATCTACAAGCTGCCGGAGGAAAAATGGATGATCGTCATCAACGCTGACAACCGCGAGAAGGACATCTTCTGGATGGACACCCACATCGTGGGCTTCGACGCGGACATCATCGATATCTCCGACCCCACCTACATGCTGGCCCTGCAAGGCCCCAAGGCCCAGGCCATCCTGCAAAAACTCACCGACTACGATCTGAACCAGGTGGCTTTTCACACCGCGGCCAGGCTGCAAGTGGGCGGCGTCGACACCCTCATCGGGGCCACGGGCTACACCGGCGAATATGGCTACGAGCTCTTCTTCCCCGAGGAGAAGGCCATCGCCATGTGGGAACTGCTGCTGGAGACGGGCAAGGAGGAGGGCTTGCTGGCATGCGGTCTGGCCGCCCGCGATTCCCTGCGCTTCGAAGCCTGCCTGCCCCTCTATGGCCATGAGATCAACGCCCGGGTCGAACCCGTGGGCGCCCGGCTGAGCTGGGTGTGCGATTGGGACAAAGGCCCGTGGCTCGGGCGGGAAGCCGTGCTGAAGACCAAGCTGGAGAAGCCCGATATGCTGCTGGTGGGCCTGGAGATGATCGACAAAGGCGTGCCGCGCGGGCATTACGAAGTGGCCAAGGATGGCAAAGTCATCGGCTGGGTCACCACCGGCATGAAATCCCCCACCCTGGGCAAATTCCTGGCCCTGGCCTACGTGCCCCAGGGCTACAACAAATTCGGCACAGAGCTGGAAGTCATCATCCGCGGCAAGCCCAAAAAAGCCGTGGTGGTGCGCCGCCCCTTCTACATCCCCGCCTATCGACGATAAAACGATGGATCGCCTGAAAAATGCTTTATCTCACGCAAAGACGCCGAGGCGCAAAGAGAAATGTCAAGGTTTCGCCAAGAAAATCTGGCTGAAACCCCGCCATTCTTGCTGTTTTCCCAAACGTCATTGCTGACTCAGACCTTTTTTCAGGGGAGCCAACGATAACCGCCTGACCGCGGCGATAGCCAAATCCCCACCAATCTCGATAAATCTCGATAAATCTCAACGAATCTCTACCAACCTCCACTCACCAAGGAGATTTTCCCATGTCCCTGAAATACGACCCCAACCTGAAGTACGCCGAAACCGATGAGTGGGCCCGCGTCGATGATGACGGCATCGTCGTCGTTGGCATCAGCGATTACGCCCAGGACGCCCTCTCAGACATCGTTTATGTCGAGCTGCCGGAAGTGGGCGATGAAGTCAGCGCCGGCGACGCCGTGTCCACCGTCGAATCGGTCAAAGCCGCCTCCGACATCATCAGCCCCGTCTCGGGCGAGATCGTCGAGGTGAACGAGGCGCTGGATGACGCGCCCGAGAGCATCAACGAAGACCCCTACGGCGCCTGGATTTTCAAAGTCAAGGCCAGCGATCTTTCCGAGCTGGACAAGCTGATGGACGCCGCCGCCTACGAAGCATTCAACGCCACCAGGGAGCACTAAAATGCGCTACATTCCTCACACCGAGGCTGAGCGCCAGGCGATGATGGCGGCTATCGGCATCGAGGACATCGACGAGTTATTCGCCGACGTGCCCGCCGATTTCCGCTATCCGCAACTGGACCTGCCAGAGCCTTTGACCGAGATGGAGGTGATGCGGGAGCTGGACGCCATGGCCGCAGAAAACGCCAATCTGCGGGAATTCGCCAGCTTTTTGGGCGCGGGCGCTTACAACCACTTCGTGCCCGCCATCGTCGACACAGTCATCAGCCGCGGCGAGTTTTACACCGCCTACACCCCCTATCAGCCCGAGATCAGCCAGGGCACGCTGCAAGCCGCGTTCGAATATCAGAGCATGGTGGCGGCGCTGACCGGCATGGATGTCGTCAATGCTTCGCATTATGACGGCGCCACCGCAGTGGCCGAAGCCGCGGTCATGGCGGTGAATGTCCTCCGCCACAAACGCCGCACCATCGTGGTCTCGCCCAGCCTGCATCCCCAATATCGTCAAGTGCTGCGCACCTACACCCAGGGCATGGATCTCAAAATCATCGGCGATGAGCTGGAGGGCAACGACTTCCACGCCCTCATCGAGCTCTGCGACAAGGACGCCGCTCTGGTCATCGTGCAGAATCCCGACTTTCTGGGCCAGTTGCACACGCCGCAAGAGATGCAGGACCTGGCCGATGCGGTGCATGCCAAAGGCGCGCTGCTGGCCGTCTCCACCGATCCCATCGCCCTGGGCCTGCTGAAACCGCCGGGGGAGATGGGCGCTGACATCGTTACCGCCGAGGGACATGTGCTGGGCAACAGCATCAGCTTCGGCGGACCTTACCTGGGCATCTTCGCCTTCCGCCAGAAATATGTGCGCAAGAGCTCCGGCCGTCTGGTGGGCGAGACCATCGACGCCGACGGCAAAAAAGGCTATGTGCTCACCCTCTCCACCCGCGAACAGCACATTCGCCGCGAAAAAGCCACCAGCAACATCTGCTCCAACCAGGCTCTGAACGCCCTGGCAGCGGCCGCCTATCTGGCCGCCATGGGCAAGAACGGCTTGCGCAAAGTAGCGGAATTGAGCTGGCACAAGGCCCACTACGCCGCCCAACAGATCGCCCAACTGGACGGCTATGAAGTGATGAGCGACAAGCCCTTCTTCAAGGAGTTCGTGGTCAAATGCCCGCGGCCCGTGGCCGAAATCAATCAATATCTTCTGGAGGAGTACGGCATCATCGGCGGTTATGATCTGAGCCAGGAGTATCCTGAGCTGGGTGACGCCATGCTGTTGTGCGTGACCGAGATGAACGCCCGCGAAGAAATCGACGACCTGGTAACCGCGCTCAGCGAAGCTGCGGCCCCCATGATCCGGCTGGAGGTGACGCTGTGAAATACGACGATTATATCTACGATCTGAGCAGGCCCGGTCGCACCGGCGTGGATATGCCCGCGCCCGACGTGCCCGAGACCCCCATCCCCGCCGAATTTCTGCGGGAAGAGCTGCCCCTGCCTGAATTGAGCCTGCCCCAGGTGGCCCGCCACTATCTGCGCCTGAGCCAGAAGAATTACGCGGTGGACAAGGGCTTCTATCCTCTGGGCTCCTGCACCATGAAATACAATCCCAAGGTGAATGAATGGGCGGCGCGGCTGCCCGGCTTCACCGCCATCCACCCCCTGCAGGACCCGAGCACGGTGCAGGGGGCCATGGGCCTGATGTATGATCTGCAACAGATGATCGGGGAGATCGCGGGCTTCGATGCGGTGTCCTTGCAGCCCGCGGCCGGCGCGCACGGCGAATTCACCGGCGTGCTGATCATGCGGGCGGCGCAACTGGCCCGAGGCGAAACCCGGCGCCACAAGATCCTGGTGCCCGACTCGGCCCATGGCACCAATCCCGCCAGCACCAGCATGGCCGGATTCACCGCAGTGCAAATCCCCAGCGACAAAGATGGCAATGTAGACATCGAGGCCCTGAAAACGGCCCTGGATGACGAAGTCATCGGCATTATGATCACCAATCCCAACACCCTGGGCCTGTTCGAAGCGCATATCGTCGAAGTGTGCGATCTGGTGCACCAGGCCGGGGGGCTGGTCTATGGCGATGGCGCCAACCTCAACGCCATCATGGGCGTCGTCCGCCCCGGCGATCTGGGCATCGACGTGATGCACTTCAACCTGCACAAGACCTTCAGCACGCCTCACGGCGGCGGCGGGCCCGGCAGCGGCCCGGTGGGCGTCACCGCCAAGCTGGCCGAATTCCTGCCCGGGCCCATCGTGGACCTGGACGAGGATGAAGGCGAATATGTGTGGCGACGCCCCGCGCACAGCATAGGCCGCATCAAGAGCTTCCACGGCAACTTTGGCGTCATGGTGCGGGCCTACGCCTACATCAGGATGCACGGCGCAGAAGGTCTGCGGCAAGTCAGCGAGATGGCGGTGCTCAATGCCAACTACATGCAGGCCCGAATTTTACAAATGGGCGATTATCCGATACCATACGGGCATCGCCACTGCATGCACGAAACCGTGGCCCAGGGCAAGCTATCCGGGGCCGACGACGTGCACACCCTGGACATCGCCAAGCGTCTCATCGACTACGATTATCATCCCCCCACCATCTACTTCCCGCTCATCGTGCATGAAGCGCTGATGATGGAGCCCACCGAAACGGAAGACAAGGAGACGTTGGACGGTTTCCTGGAGACGCTGGACAAAATTGCAGATGAGGCCCGCAGCAATCCCGACTTG
>JALSPL010000380.1 GCA_026985975.1 Anaerolineae bacterium
CGCCCCGGGCAAAAAAGCTACACTGAGAACCACAGAGGAAATCAGGCGTTTCACAGAGAATTTTGTTTTTTTGAGATTTCTCTGTGCGGCTCTGGATATCTCTGTGAGACTCTGTGTTCCTCTTTGATTCTGGCTCGGCCAGGTTAGTCAGGATTTCTCTTTGCCGAAAGCCGGAGAATGCTGTACACTCTGCGCACTCCCCTGTCTGCGCTCGATTCGTTCACATTCTCCTTTTCCTCTGCCGGCAGACGCGCTTTGCTGGCGCATGAGCGCCCATTTTCAGTCTTTGACAGGGAGACATGACCTATGAAAACGCCTTCTCGCAAATATCTTTTGCTGCTTCTGTTCCCGATCTTAATCGCTACATTGCTGTTCCTGCCCATGGCCATGGCCCAGGGCCCGGACGACGCGCCCCACCCCACCCGGGCGCAAAATCCAGCCACGTCCCAACGCGCCATCGCACCCTATCCGGGCATCTACATCTTCCTGGATAAAAGCGACGTCGGCCCCGATGACTATCCCTTCCTCACCGGCGGCAATATGACCTTCCGCTGGCGCGACATCGAGATCAGCGATCAGTATTTCGACTGGAGCAGCGTGGATGAGTGGCTCGACTTGCAAGCCAGCAACGGCAAAGCCGCCAATATCGGATTTTCCGTTTACGATGGTCGCTGCTGCGGCGGCAGCGCCATCCCTCCCTGGATGATCTGGGAAAACGAAAACAGCGTCGTTCGCTGTGACGCCATGAACTGGACGATTCCACGCTACTGGGACCCCTATTTTCTGAAACAATATCAGGAATTCATCCAGGCCTTCGCCCAGCGCTATGATAACGATCCGCGCGTGGCCTGGATCGAAATTGGCACCGGCATCTACGGTGAAGCCAATCCCGGTGACAGTAGTGATCACGGCTGCCTGCTGGATGCAGGGCTGACCTCGCAATTGTGGGTGGAGACCTCCATGGACATCATGGACATCTTTGCCGACGCTTTCCAAAACACGCCGCTGCTGTACCAATACGCCCCGGTCTACAAGCCCAATGGCGAAGGCTCCACCGCCCAACGCCGGGTGCTGACCGACTACGCCGCATCCCTGGGCATCGGCGTCAAGAACAACGGCCTCACGCCCGACATGGACTTTGCGCTGGTGGATAACCCCGACAAATCCTACTACAAAGCGGGCATCTGGGATCCGATCTACACATTATGGCCCGAAGTGCCCGTGGGATGGGAGAGCTACGACACCCAGAAATGCGTCGACGCCCAGACAGGTGAAATGAGCGCTGGCATCACCATGTGGTGCGTTTACGCGGGCCTGGCCGGCCACGCCGATTACTTCGTTTTCTCCAAAGGGTTGGTCACCGATCCGGGCCGAGCGCCCTATCTCGCATTCGCTCAACACTACCTGGGAGCGGAAGTAAATACGACCGACTCGGTGTGGGTGGCGCTGCGCGAAACCGAATTCAACTTTTATCCCGCCCGCGGCAATTTCTCTTTCTGGCTGACGCAAAATGACGAAGTCATCGGGGGGAAAACCGTGCCCGAATGGCATGTCACAGAGGCCAAAGAGGGCCGTTACGCCCGCCGCACCGACAGAAGCTCGGGCAATATCAACATGTACTTCGATGTCGACAACGCCTGGATGTATCGTAATCAGAATGCCGCCGTCACCATCGAGGTCATCTACCTTGATAAGGGAAACGACACGTGGTCGCTGTATTATGATGCCCGGGACGATGCGGAAAAGCTGGCGGGCGCTGTGCGCAAAACCGATACGGGCCAATGGCTGACCCACACCTTCACCCTGCCCGACGCCTTCTTCAGCGATCGTCTGCCCGGCGGCGGCGATCACCCCGGCTCTGATTTCTATCTCGCCAGCAATGATTTTGATGATACATTCCACCGCGTGCGGGTCTTTCGGGATGACGTCGCGCCCACGCCCCCCCCCCCCCCCATCATCACCCCCACCCCCACGCCTACGCCCGGCCCCGACGATCCCACACCCACCCCCGAGCCAGTCAAACTCATCTTGCGCCAGGGCTATCAGGGCTATACGGGCGTCGATGACGCCTGGATCGGCACCTGGTGTGCGGGAAACAGCGAAACAGACGGCGATCGCAATCATGGCGGGGAACAAACCCTGGCCGTGCGCGTCAACAACAGCATCCCCAACCAGAGCATTTGCAACGCCCTCATCCGCTTCGACGTCCGGCGCATCCCCCCGGGCAGCAAAATCATCGAGGCGAAACTCGTGCTC
>JALSPL010000381.1 GCA_026985975.1 Anaerolineae bacterium
AGCCAGGCGTTGATCAAGCCGGGCGATTTCATCCCCGGCAACATGTATTTCACCACCACGCGCTTGCATCAAGAGCTGGCTGGCGGGACTTTCGTGGATGTGATCATCGACGAGGCGCATGATCCCGCCAGCCTGCATCCCTTCAAGGGCGATATCGATCTGGATAAATTGCAGGCCCTCATCGACAAGGTGGGCCCGGAGCGCATCCCCTACGTCAGCGTGGCGGGCACGGTGAATATGGCGGGCGGCCAGCCCATCAGCATGGGCAATATCAAGGCCGTCAAAGCCCTGGCCGAAAAATATGGCATTCGCGTCTATCTTGACGCCACCCGCATGATGGAGAACGCCCTGTTCATCCAGGAGCGGGAAGAAGGCTATGCAGATAAATCCATCGCCCAAATCCTGAAAGAGTTCTGCAGCTACACCGATGGCGCCTGGATGTCGGCCAAGAAGGACAATCTGGTGAACATCGGCGGCTGGCTGGCCACCAACGACGAGGACGTCTTCGAGAAGACCCGCAGCATGGTGGTGATCTATGAGGGCCTGCACACGTATGGCGGCATGTCGGGCCGCGATATGGAGGCCCTGGCCATCGGCATCACCGAGGCCGTGCAGGACGATTATGTGCAGGCCCGCGTGGGCCAGGTGCGCTATCTGGGCGAATTGTTGGTGGATTGGGGCATTCCCATCGTGCAGCCCATCGGCGGCCACGCCATTTTCCTGGACGCGAAGCGTTTCTATCCCCATATCCCGCAGGATGACTTTCCGGCCCAGGCTCTGGCAGCCGACATTTACATCGACTCAGGCGTGCGCACCATGGAGCGAGGCGTGGTCAGCGCCGGGCGCGATCCCGAGACGGGCGAAAATCGGCATCCCAAGCTGGAGCTGGTGCGCATCACCATCCCCCGGCGGGTGTACACCCAGGCCCACATGGATGTGGTGGCCGAGTCGGTCAAGGCTGTGTGGGACAAACGCGAGAGCGCCCGCGGCCTGAAGATGGTGTACGAGCCCAAATACCTGCGTTTCTTCCAGGCCCGCTTCGAGAGGCTGTAAGAGGCGATCGAGAGATTCGGTCGGGATTAGGAGATGGATAGAGATTCGTGGCGATTCGTAGCGATTCAGTTGAGATTTAATCTCCCAATCTCCACGAATCTCCTAATCTCCTAGTTTCCTAATCTCCTAGTCTCCTAATCTCCCAATCGCCTCATCCAGAGGCTTTTCGGGCGTGCTGTTTTGGGCGATGATCCAATCCACCAGCGGCTGTCGCCAGTCGATGCTGGTATTATAGGCCTGGGGGTCAGCCTCGGCCAGCAGATCATAATGGTCGCCGCCTGCATACATGAAATCATTGACCAGCACATGGTAGACGGCGTCATCCGCCAACGGCTCGCCCGATTTGTTCAGCACCCAGCCCATGCCCTTGCGGTGCATACCTCCCACGGCCGCCCGACCTTCCTGCCCGGAGATAACCTCTCGGAGCTGTGCGCCCGTCAGTTTGACGTCGATGAGAACATTGTCGAAGGGCATAACGCTGATGATGCTGGCCATGCTCACCGGGCCCGCAGGCAGATCGTCCCGCATACCGCCCAGGTTGGTGATGGCCACATCCGCGTTGGGATAGCCCAGCAGCCAGGTTTCGGTGATGAGCGCCTGCATGGTCTTGCTGCGTTGGGGGATGGTCTCGGCCAGATAGCCGATGGGATCGCTGAGGGCGGCGTCGGCCTCAGCCTGCCATTTTTGGGCGATAGCGGCCACAGCCGCGTCGGCCCGACCGCCGGCGTTGGGCTCCACGCCGTCATCGGTCACCCGGGCCGCTTTTGTGGCCGGATCATAGCTGATAGTGGCCCATGCGAAATTTTGCAGATAAGAGCCGCTGGCCAGCAGCACGGCGCCGCCCGCCTTTTCTGCGAGCGTCTGATGGCAATGCCCGCCGCCGAACAACGTAATGTCCAGCGCTTTGACTTTGGGCGCGAGACGCCGTAATTCTTCATTGCAAAGATGGCTGGGAACCAGGATGATGTCGGCGCCATCGGCCCGGGCCTGGGGGACGATCTCTTGCAGCGTCTCGACATAAGGCGCGAAATCAAATCCGCTGACATTGGCGGGATTGGTGACCTTGGGCGTGCCCACATTGGCCAGCCCGATCACACCCACTTTCACCCCGCCCGCGTCCAGAATGGCGTAGGGCAGGACGCCCAGGTCGGTGGGAACCTTGCCATCACTCTTGTTGCGAAGATTGGCGGCCAGATAGGGA
>JALSPL010000382.1 GCA_026985975.1 Anaerolineae bacterium
CGCGGCTTCCAGCTCCTCGGGCGTGTTCACATTCATCAGCGCCCGCAGATCGGGGCTGATGCGGCGCAGAGCTGTCTCGTCCACCGTTTTGACCCGCACCTGGGGATGAAAGGCGATGAGGCGGCGCTGGCCGCGGGCGATGGCCTGCTCAATGGCGGGCAAGCAACTCTGCCGTCGATAAACCGCGCAAAGCGGATGCAGGCGATCATGGGCGCTGGGGATGACGACATCGTAGCCGGGAGCCAGCGAAAGCAGGTAGCGCAGGAAATCGGGGGAGAGAAAGGGCATATCCACCGCGGCCAGCACAACCAACTCGCCGCGGGCGGCCTGCAGGCCCGAGTAAAGGCCCATCAGCGGGCCGTAACCGGGCCGGATGTCGGGGATGATGGGGCGGTCAAGAAAACGGTAGGGCTCGGCGTCGTTGGCGATGATCAGAATATCGTCGGTCAGCGCGGCCAGGGCCTGAGTCACCCGCTGGACCAACGTCTGGCCCGCCAGCGTCAGCAGCGCCTTGTTTTGCCCCATACGGCTGCTGGCCCCGCCCGCCAGAATCAATCCCGAAAGACGCGTCGAATCAGTCATGTGTCATCTGTGAACCATTGCAAAAATGTAATGCAAGTTGTCTTCGCTACCACAACCTGACAGGTTCCATCCAGTCAGATATACGCATCAACCGAGACTTCGGCAAGCAAACCGGGCCATTCATTCGGCGTCGCTGACGGGGAACCTGTCAGGTTTTATGGTGCAGTTGCGTCGCCAAAACCAAAACACCGAGCGCTGGCTGCACCCGGTGTCTGGAAGAAATGTCTTGTCGGCCTGGCTGCTTATTCAGCGCCGGCAGCTTTGAGCAAATCGACCGCCTGACCGACGGTTTCGATGCTCATGGCCTCTTCGTCGGAGATCTCGCCGCCGAACTCCTCCTCGAAGGCCATCATCAGTTCCACCAGATCCAGGCTGTCGGCTTCCAGGTCCTCGCGAAAACGAGAGTCCATGGTCACCTCAGAAGGATCAGCGCCAAGTTGATCGACAATAATTTCAATCACGCGTTCTTCAACAGTCATTGAGAATTTCCTCCAAAATTGAATTGGTAGTTTTATTGTTTTGCATAATTGCAGAAAGACGAGCAGATTTTAGCATGTCGGGGCATTCTCTCAAAATCAGCGCTCGCGTCATGGCGTCAGCGGACGCCCACACTTGATAAACCCGAAATCGTGGCAAGAGTCGCGGCCACTCCCGACTTTTTTCAAAAAATGATCCGTTTGGGCCATGTTCAGACGCCAGGAAGAGGCGTATACTTGAGCCTATGAATTATTATCCCGGCTCACATTTCAAGGAGAATTCCAATGACGACGCCAAAAGATGTCATGAAGCTCATCAAAGAGCATGATCTCAAAATCATCGATGTGAAGTTTACCGATTTGTTCGGTCAATGGCAGCATTTTTCCATGCCAGTCGAGGCTTTCAGCGCCGAACTGGCCTTCGAGGAGGGCATGGGCTTCGATGGCTCCTCCATCCGCGGCTTCCAGAGCATCGAAAACAGCGATATGCTGCTGCTGGCCGATCCTGAGACGGCCATCGTGGATCCAGTGACCGAGATGCCCACCCTCAGTCTCACCTGCGACGTCTACGATCCCATCACCCGCGAGCCCTATTCCCGCGATCCCCGTTACGTGGCCAAAAAGGCCGTGGCTTATCTCACGGAATCGGGCATCGCCGACAAGGCTTACTTTGGCCCGGAAGCGGAGTTCTTCATTTTCGACCAGATCATGTACTCCGCGGGCGAGTATTCCTCGGCCTATCAGATCGACAGCGTGGAAGGCCCGTGGAATAACGGCATCTTCGGCTTCGGACATTCCATCCCCCACAAACGCGGCTATTTTCCGGTGCCACCGGTGGACACCCTGCAGGGCCTGCGCTCGCAGATGGTGCGCACGCTCATCGAGGCGGGCGTGGAAATCGAGGTGCATCATCATGAGGTGGGCACCGCGGGCCAGTGCGAAATCGATATGCGATATGGCGGGTTGGTGAAGATGGCCGATCATGTCCAGCTCTACAAATACATCGTCAAAAATGTGGCTCGCAAAGCAGGCAAGACGGTGACTTTCATGCCCAAGCCCATCTTCGCCGATAACGGCTCGGGCATGCACACGCATCAGAGTCTGTGGAAGGATGGCAAACCGCTGTTTGCGGGCGACGGCTATGCGGGGATGAGCCAGATGGCGTTGTGGTACATCGGCGGCATTCTCAAG
>JALSPL010000383.1 GCA_026985975.1 Anaerolineae bacterium
CGGGATTTACAGCCCAATCAGCGCACGGCGCTCTTCAGCAGCGCCGCTCAGGTGAACAAAACCTTTGCCGACGCGGGTCAGGAAATCTGCTTTTTTTACATCAATGTAGCTCGCGACGCCCACACGTCCCACATCGCCCGGGTGGATCTTCCCAAATGGGCGGCCAGAGAGCCGGGGACGCTGGACCGGGTGCATCGGGCCATCGTGCGCGATTGCGACGGCTCCGATTATCCCTACACGCTGATCCGGGCCCACGAGCTGGCGCTGGTCACCTATCAGGAGCGGCGGGAGCTGGAGAACATGCTGGCCGTGGCCTATATGCGTCTCACCGGCGAGCGTCTGACATCCTCCATCAAAGAGGAACTCAAAAGAAACTTTTAGCGTCCTCAACACATCGAAGCAAGACGCTATGCCTGGCGCCATCTCTCCTTTCCATTACACGCCAATCTTATGACAACAACCCATAAAAATATCTTGCTCCTGCTGACATTAGCGCTGATGCTGGGCCTGCTCAGCGGTTGCGGAGCGCCCCCGAAACTGGCCACCCCCACGCTGGTTGCTCCCACGCCCGCGCCCACAGCCACGCCCGCGCCCACGGCTACGCCCGCGTCCACAGCTACGCCCACGCCCACCAGCACGCCCACGCCCACCGCCACGCCCACGCCCACCGCCACCCGCCCGGCCACGACCAGCGCCGCCAAAGCCACGGCCACCCCCATGGCCGCCGCCACGCCGCAAACCGTTACAATCGTCGTTACCGAAACCCAGGCCAACAAGATGGCGCAGAAAGCGCTGGCCGGGCAACAAGATGTGCAGATCGACAATGTGAAGGTGGATTTCCGGCCCGATGAGATGTATGTGTCGGGGGATACGAAAATCGGATTTTTCACTCTGAACATCGGCTTGCTGGTCAGCGTCGAGCCGGTGCATGGCAAGCCCGAAGTCACTATCAAGGAAATCTACGTCAATAATGGCGTGGCCACCGGCTTCATCCGCGATCAAATCGAGGCCATGATCGCGCCGCACCTGGATCAACTGGCCATGGTCGGGGACGATTTCTATGTCGAAGACATCACCATCACCGATGACAAGATGATCATCGCCGGCAGGTATCAATAGCGCTCACCGCCAATCTGACGCCATGCCCACCCTCGCTTGCGCCATTCTGGCCAAAGATGTCGCCAAACACATCGGCGATTGCGTACAAAGCTGCGCTTTCGCCGATGCTGTCGTTGTTTTCGACACCCGCAGCGCCGACGGCACGCCCGACATCGCCCGGGCCGCGGGCGCCCGCGTCATCGACACCCCCTTCATCAACTTCTCCCAGGCCCGCAACGTCGCTCTGGCGCATCTCAGCGCCGACTGGGTGCTGTTCGTGGACGCGGATGAACGGGTGACGCCTGAATTGGCCGCGGAAGTGCGCCGCGTCATCCAGAACGACGCTGTCGCCGGCTGGTGGATTCCCCGCTACAACCACATCGTCGGGCATGTGATGAAGGGCGCGGGCTGGTATCCCGATTATCAACTGCGGCTGATGCTGCGGCAGCGGGCCCATTATGACGAGGCCCGCGAGGTGCATGAGCTGGCCATCATCGACGGCGAGGAAGGCTATCTCACCGAGCATCTCATTCATTACAATTACGAGAGCTGGCAACAATTCCACGCCAAGCAGGAGCGCTACACCCGCTACGCGGCCAGCACGCTGATCAAAGAGGGCGTGCGGGCGCATCCCCGGCATCTGCTCACCCGCCCGGGCCAGGAATTCTGGCGGCGATTTATCACCTGGCAGGGCTACAAAGACGGCCTGTACGGCCTGCGTCTCAGCCTGATCATGGCCCGCTATGAGCAGAAAAAATACTGGTGGATGTTGCAGGCGCAGCGCGGGCGACAAACTGCTTGACAGACTTTCGATGATGTGCGAGAATAACGGCGATCAGCAGTCAGTGTTCCGTCACGGGCCTTTCTGCTGAACGTGAAAAAGCCATCCTAAACGCAAGGAGGTGATGCTAATGGACTTAAGTCGTAAACCCAGCGCCGTGGCATCACCTCGCATCCTGCGATAATTGCCACGGCGCACCCGCAAAAGCCCCTCTCCGACCGGTTCGGGAGGGGCTTTTGTCTTGGATCAGTATTGGCCCGAGATGTACTTTTCCCAAACTTCATTGCGATGGGCGGGCGTCTTGAGCCAGACCAGCGCCACATAGCGGGGCCGGTAAGGCGGACGCAGCAGACGCATGTGG
>JALSPL010000384.1 GCA_026985975.1 Anaerolineae bacterium
TGTCACGGGTCAATCGCCCCACCACGGTCAGCATCTCGCCCAGGGGCACGGGATTGCGGTAGCGGATGGTGAGTTCGGCGGTGACGCCCCAGGTTTTGGCGTCGCCCCACACGGCCCGCCCCAGCGTTTCATCCATCATCGAGGCCACCACGCCGCCATGCACCCGGCCCGGATAGCCCTGATGATGTTCGGCGGGCAAAAACCGGCCCACGCAGGTGGCGTCATCGACTTGATAGAAATGGGCGTGCAACCCCGCCGGATTCTCCACGCCGCACACAAAACACATGCGGGAGCTATACTGCTTGTCTGCGGTCTTCTGGTTGATGTGGTCGTAGGGTGTGGGCATGATAGATGGGAATTGCTCGAGAGGAAGGATTGACGTACACTTGTGGTGATTATATCCTTTGTAGACGCGAAGCGTAAAACGCCAAGTCACGCAATTCTTCGCCCTCTCGCCGCCCTATGCCCGTCCATCTCGCCGCATCTGTTGCCATCTTGCAATCGCGCCGCATTCTGCTCATTCAGCGGGAGGATTTTCGCGTGTGGGGGCTGCCGGGCGGGGATGTAGACCCGGGCGAAAGTCTGGCCCGGGCCGCCATGCGCGAAGCGCAGGAGGAGACGGGCCTGACGGTGGAACTGACGCGGCTGGTGGGGATGTATTCGCTGGTGGGAGATGCGCACACCACCGTCGCTGCGGTGTTCGCTGCCCGGCCCGCGGGCGGAGTCATCGCACCCGATCCTCGTGAGATCTCCGATATCGGCTGGTTTGCGCCCGACGCCTTGCCCGCGGACTTGATGTGGTGGCATCGTCAGCGCATCGCCGACGCCTTCGCCGGCGTAACGGGCGCCGTGTGGCGACAGGAAGGCGGCTGGCCCTTTCCGCCCGGTTTCAGTCGCTATGATCTTTACGCCGCCCGCGACGCCTCGGGCCTGCCTCGGGCTCAGGCCTTTCGCCAACTATTCCCCTATCCCGGCGCCGACGCCGAGATTCTGGAGACGCCGGGGAGGCAATAAACAACAGGCTGCAACCGGCGCACAGCGTTTAGCCTGCGCCCGTCCTACTGCCCTTCCGGTCCTTTGGGCGTCCAATGCCGCCAGCCCGCATTGCGGGCGTCCTGCTCACGACAAAACCACACATCCGCCTGCTGCATGAGGTAGATTTCATCCTCGGGCAGCACATAGAGCTTCAAGCCATCCAGTCGGGCCTGATATCCCTTGATCTTGCAATGAGATGGCGGCTGGATGCAGCCATAGAGGCAGGGGATGGGCGTGGGCGTCGGCGTGGGCAACGGCTGCCCGGAAATAGTCACCTTGTCCGAAATCAAAAGCCGATCGCCAGGACGCAGCGCATCGGGGTTCTTCAGCTCGTTGACCATCGCCAGCGTATTCACATCCACTCCCGTCTTCTTGGCGATGGCCCACAAGGTGTCTCCTGGTTGCACAACATAAAAATGAGGGGTGGGCGTTGGTGAAGGGGCGTTTTGTTCGGCAGGCGCGGGCGGAGGCGCGTTGAGCGGCCAATTGCTGCACGCGCTCAGCAACCATGTGATGAGTGCGAGGAGGAGAATCGCTCGTTTCATCGTGCGTTGCTTCCCGCCTGGCCCGACGATGGTGACGCGAGGGTCGAAGCGCTTTGCGCATCGGTTATTTTGACCAACTGCCGCGGGGGCGGACGTTTGGGTTGCTTCACCAGCTTTCTCCGCTGTGGCGCAACATCACACGCGTCCACATCCTGAACCCTTCGCCCGAAGCGCCGTCGCATCCAATCCCGGGCTCGCGTGGCCTCCCGATCATTTTTGGGCAGGGAGAGGAAATAGGTTTCAATGGGCGCATCCTCTGCGCCAGCAGGCAGACAATAACCTCGCAGGCGTCCTGCGGGCGGCAATGGCGCTGCGTCGCGGGCGTAAATTTCCTCGACCATGCGAGGACAGGCGGGATTGAATTTGCCCGGCATCCAGTCGCAGACGGGAACAGCCACCGTGTCGGGGGGCGGCGAAAAGCCCTGCGGCAAAGGCGCATCGGCGTAGCCCAGGGCGTCGTACAGCGCCGGATCCGCCCACACCGCTTCCATCACATCGTGCCAGATGGGGCCTGCGGTGTAAACGCCGATAGCTTTGTGCATGGGACGGCCATCGCTGTTTCCCGTCCACACGCCCACGGCGAGATAAGATGTGAATCCCACCGTCAGATTATCGCGCCACCCGTCGGTGGTGCCGGTTTTCACTGCGGTGATCTGGCT
>JALSPL010000385.1 GCA_026985975.1 Anaerolineae bacterium
TGCATTGGCCCCTGGAGGGCGTGCAGAAGTTGTTTCACCGGCATCTGGGCACGCCTCTGGACGCCAGCATCACCGAGCTGACCGCGGCGGCTCGCAAGGCCCTGCGCGATGGCTTCCTCCAGGCCGATATGGGCATCAGCGGCGCCAATTTTGCGGTGGCCGAGACCGGCAGCGTGGTCATCGTCACCAACGAGGGCAACGGGCGTTTCGTCACCACCACGCCCAAAGTGCATGTGGCCCTGGTGGGCATCGAGCGCATGGCGCCCACCCTGCCCGAGCTGGGGACCCTGCTGCAATTGCTGGCCCGTTCCGCCACCGGCCAGGCCCTCAGCGTCTACACCTCCATCATCACGGGCCCGCGCCGGGCGCAAGACGAAGATGGCCCGGAGCAGGTGCACATCGTGCTCATCGATAATGGCCGCACCAACGCGCTGTCGGGCGAGCTGGCCGAAAGCCTGTACTGCATCCGCTGCGGGGCCTGCCTCAACGTCTGCCCGGTGTATCGTCGCTTGGGCGGTCACGCCTATGATTCGGTCTATCCTGGCCCTATCGGCATCGTCGTCACTCCGGCGCTGGATGGTCTCTTCCCCTGGCATGAACTGCCGCAGGCCTCTACGCTGTGCGGGGCCTGCACCGAAGCCTGCCCGGTGCGCATCGACATCCCCCGCATGTTGCTGAAACTGCGGGCCGACAGCGTGGACGCGGGCCTGGCCCCAAAATGGCTGCACGACGGCCTCAAACTCTACGCCAAGGCCGCGCAAAATCCTTTGTTGTTCAATGTCGGGCGCAAGATGGCGGCCAAAGCCCAGCGTCTGCTTCCCCGCACCGAATCGGGTTGGATCAAGAAGCTGCCGCCGCCTCTTTCCGCATGGACTGACAGCCGCGCCTTTCCGCCCCTGGCCGCAGAAAGTTTCAGCGAACGCTGGCGGAAACGAAAGAAAAAGAGCGAATAATCCCCAATTCTTACTCAAAAAATTCCATCATGCCCCTCCCTCCCATCGCCGAAAATCTGCAAAGCGTTTATAATCGCATCGAGACAGCCGCGCGCAGCGTGGGCCGCCGCCCCGAGGAGATCATCCTGGTGGCGGTGAGCAAGACGCATCCCTGGGACTACGTGGCCGCGGCCATCGCCGCGGGCCAGCTCGATTTTGGCGAAAACCGGCCCGAAGAGGCCCACGCCAAATTCGTCGAGAACCCCGATGCTGCGGGCGCGAACTTCCGGCTGCATCTCATCGGGCCCATCCAGAGCCGCAAGGCGAAGGTGGCGTTGGCCTGCAATCCCGTGCTCATCCACAGCATCGACCGGATGAAAATTGCGCGCAAGCTGGACGCGTTGGCCGGGCGGCAGGGCGTCGTGCTGGATGCGCTGCTGGAGGTGAATGTGTCGGGCGAGGCCAGCAAACACGGCTGGTCGCCCGATGATCTGCGGGAGCAACTGCCCGAGCTGCTGGCGCTGCCCCATCTGCGCTTCCACGGCCTGATGACCATCCCGCCCTACGATCCCGACCCCGAGACCGCCCGCCCCTACTTCATCGCCCTGCGAGAGCTGCAAGAGACGCTGGCCGCCGATTTCCCCGAGAGCGACTGGTCGCAACTGAGCATGGGCATGAGTCACGATTTCGAAGTTGCTATCGCCGAAGGCGCCACCATCGTGCGCGTGGGCACAGCCATCTTCGGCCCGCGAGAATACAAATAATCTCTAGTGGTAACTGCTAAGGTAGCCTGCTTGAGCGTCATTTTCGCCTTGAATCGGATACTTTTTAGCCTTAGCGTCAATCGTAAAACGTCAAACGTCATCATTTTGCATTGAAACGCCTCCTTGTGACAATGCTTCCTGACGTTTGACGCATGACGTTTGACGAATTTTTGCAGGAGGCATCAAGTTTTTCGACGGCGCAACCTGCGCATACGTAAACAGTTACCCCTATTCCTTATATCCCACTCCGCCCCACTCACTCCCACCATTTATCATGTTCGAAAATAACACCATTGGATTTATCGGCGCCGGCAATATGGCCGAAGCTATGATCAAAGGCATCCTGCGCCAGGAACTCGTCCCCGCCCAAAGCATTTTCGCTGCAGACCCTCGCAAAGATCGGCTGGTTTATCTGGCCGACAAGTACAACATCCGCACCAGCACGGATAATCGCCAGGTGGCCCAGATGGCCGATGTGCTGGTGCTGAGCATCAAGCCCCAGGTGCTGCCCAAAGTCATGAAAGGC
>JALSPL010000386.1 GCA_026985975.1 Anaerolineae bacterium
TGGACGCCACCCAAAAAGCGGGGGCGTCCCTCCAAGGAGACCCTCAAACTCATTGAAAAATGGACCTGAATTGCTCCACGATTAAATGCAGTCTTACCGCGGTATCTGCGTTCCAGATTTTCATTCCTTATTGGCGTGCAAACGCTCATGATACCTGCTCCGTAAATAAACGTTGGCGTTATTTGCAGAGACGCTCTCGAAGCCAACGTTGGCCTGGCGCTCAGCCACGTAATGCGTAAAACGAAATGCGTAAAACGTGGAGTCCTTACGCATTACGCATTACGCATTACGTTTTACGGGCTTGGCCGTCCCGCCAGCGTCACGCCGAAGACGTCGGCCAGCTCCTCGATGCGCGTCAGATGATAATCCACCACTTCATCGTGCACGGGCCGTCGCGGACTCACCAGCGCCGTGATCATCCCCAGCGCCTTGGCCGGTCTCAGATTCTCGATGAGATCGTCGATGAACATGCTGCGGGTCGGGGTCACGCCCGTCAGCGCCAGGCACTTCTCATACGCCCGCGGGTCCGGCTTGGGGATGTAATCAACCTCCTCCACCCCGATGACGTATTCGAAAAAATCCGCCACCCCCAGCGCCTGCAGCACATTGTGAGCGTGCTGCGATGACGCGTTGGTGAAGACGAGCTTGTGTTGGGGCAGCGCCCGCAACAGCGCCTTCAGCCGGGGATTGGGCCCCATGTAAGGCGTCACGTCGAAATCGTGTACATAAGCCAGATACGGCCCCGGCTGCACGTCATGCTCCGCCATCAGGCCCGCCAGCGTCGTGCCATACTTGCGCCAATACTGCTTCTGCACCTTCTTGGCCTCATCCAGCGGCAAATTCAGCGTTTTCGCCACATATTCCTGAATCCGCTGATCAATCGCCTGCCACAGCCCATTGCTGAGAGGATACAGCGTATTATCCAGGTCGAAACAAAGCCAATCCGCGTCGGGGGGATGCTGCGTCTTCATGCCCCCATTATCTCGCGACATCCCCCCAACGCGCAAACTCGCCCTCTCGCCCTGTCGCCCATTCGCGTTTATAATAGCTTCATGTCCATTCATGTCTTAGCCCCAGATGTCGCCGATAAGATCGCCGCCGGCGAGGTGGTGGAGCGTCCCGCGTCCGTGGTCAAAGAACTCATCGAAAACAGCCTCGACGCCGGAGCCACCGATATCCGCGTGGAAATCGCGGGCGGCGGCAAGCGGTTGATCCGCGTCATCGACAACGGCGACGGCATCCCCGCCGACGAAGCGCCCCTGGCCTTCCAGCGCCACGCCACCTCCAAGATCCGCTCCGCGGATGAACTGGAGCGCATCGCCACCCTGGGCTTTCGCGGCGAAGCCCTGGCCGCCATCAGCGCCGTCAGCAAGAGCACGCTCATCACCCGCCCGCCCGACGCCGCCGCCGGGGTCGAGATCAAGCTGGAGGGGAGCAGGCTCATCAGCCAACGGGCCATCGGCGCGCCGCCCGGAACCAGCATCACCATCGAGCATCTCTTCTGGAACACGCCCGCCCGCAAGAAATTTTTGCGCACCGACGCCACCGAAGCGGGCCACATCAGCAAAATCGTCACCCGCTACGCCCTGGCCTACCCCGAAGTGCGCTTCAGCTACATCACCCAGGGACGCCTCAGCTTTCAGACGCCCGGCAACGGCGACCGCATGGCCGCGTTGGTCAAGGTCTATGGCCCCGATGTGGCCGGGCAGATGCTGCCGGTGGCCGACGATATCGATCCCGTCACGCCCGACATCCGCGTCAGCGGCTTTGTCAGCGCCCCCAGTCTGCATCGGGGCAATCGCAGCCATATCCAGCTCTTCGTCAACCGTCGCGCCATCCAGGACAGAAATCTCACCTTCGCCGTTATCCAGGCCTATCACACCCTGCTCATGGTGGGGCGTTACCCGGTGGCGGCGCTGTTCATCGAGATGCCGCCGGAGATGGTGGATGTCAACGTGCATCCCACCAAGGCGGAGGTGCGCTTCCGCGAGGCGTCCCTGGTCTTCCGGGCGGTGCAGCGGGCCGTGCATCGCGCCTTGCAGGGGCAGGCGCCCCTCACCCGCGAGCTGCAAACGCCCGAGTCCCCCCGCGACACTCGCAGCCAGTGGGCCGCCCGACGTCAGACCCTGGTGCAGGCGGGCCGGGAGCAGCCCTCGCCCGGACAACTGGCCATGGACCTCTATCGTCAGGGCGCACATCAGGCGGGGGATGAAAC
>JALSPL010000387.1 GCA_026985975.1 Anaerolineae bacterium
CCCCTGAAAAAAGGTTGCGATCAGCAGCGATAGAGAAGACAGCGAAAATGGTGTGGTTTCAGCCACTTTTCCTTGGCGAAACCATGATATTTTCCTTTGCGACTTGGCAGCTTTGCGTGAGATCAAGCTTTTTTCAGTCGATCCAACTATGGGAGGCGAAGGTGGATTTTATCGGCCTTTTTGCGTCTGTTTGTCACGATTTGGACTTTCAGTTAAGATAAAATTGGCTGCTTCGTAAATAAAGTTATGTTTACGTCATTCCGAAGGAGCGCAGCGACTGAGGAATCTCCCCGTCTGCAAACGCGAGATTCTTCGCTCCCGCTGGTCACTAAGAATGACACAGACGTTTTTTCATTCCTTATCGGCGTACAATCACTCATGGCATCTGCATCCTCCATCAGCGCCAAAGCAATCATTTCACCCCTTTTCTATTTTTGAACAGGAGCCCTGCAATGCGAGCATTCAAACTTTTTATGAGATTTATATTTCGCTTGCTGATGATGTGGTTCTTTGATACGCTTTCTCTGTTTTTGACTGCGGAGATTGTCGGCGGCGTCACCATCGCTCAGGTGGGAAACAGCACAAGATTGGTGGTGGCCGCGGCCGCGGCGTTGGTGCTGGGAGTGGTCAATCTGTTGATTCGTCCCATCATTCTGATGTTATCCATTCCGTTGGGGTTCATTTTTGTGTTCATTGTGGGCTTTTTCGTCAATGCCATCACTTTGATGATCACCAGCAACCTGATCAACGGGTTTACGGTGGCCAATTTCTGGTCGGCCATCTGGGGCGGCGTCATCCTCAGCTTTATCAACACCGTTATCACCGGCGTGATTACCGTCGATGATAGCGATTCCTTCTATCAGGGCGTGGTGGAGCGCCTGGCCGCCCGCTCCAAATATGATATCGAGGATGACGCCAGACCGGGCTTGCTGATGGTGGAAATCGACGGCCTGAGCTTCCATCATCTCAAATACGCCATCGCAGAAGGGTTGCTGCCCACCTTCAAACGGTTGATGGACGAGGAGGGGTATCAGGTATCGCATGTGGATTGCGGGCTGCCCTCCCAGACATCAGCCTGTCAGGCGGGCATCATGTTCGGCGACAATTACGATATTCCCGCGTTTCGCTGGTATGACAAGGAGCAGCAGAAGCTTTATGTCTCCAGCAAGGACGCGGCTGAGATCAACGCCCGCTATGCGCATGGTCAGGGACTGATGCGGGGCGGAGCCGGCATCAATAATATGATGAACGGCGATGCCAAGCATTCGCTGCTGACGCTGGCGGATCTACGCACCGGCGATGAGCAGGAGCGCTCGCAGCGGGCCCGGGACATCTATCTGCTGATGTTGAATCCCTACTTTTTGATGCGGGTGATTGTGCTGTTCTTGTGGGAGGCGTTGGTGGAAGTGTGGCAATATGGCAAAGCCGTCGCCAGGGATGTGCAGCCGCGGTTGAACCGTCTGCATGAGGGGTACCCCTTCATTCGCGCCGCCACCACTGTGTTCATGCGCGACGTCTCAGGCTATCTCACTGCTCTGGAAGTGATACGCGGCGCTCCCGCTATCTATGTCACCTGGCCCGGTTATGATGAGGTGGCGCACCATTCGGGCCCGTGGAGCTCTGACGCCTTCGGCGTGCTGCATCGCTATGACGAAGTCATCGACTTCTTGCTGGACCTCATCGAGCGCAAAGCGCCGCGGCCCTACAATCTGGTCGTGCTTTCAGATCATGGGCAATCCTTTGGAGCCACTTTCAAGCAACGCTATGGTCACGATCTCAAAGAATATATCGAGACGAAGATCCCCAAACATATCAAAGTCCACGCCTCGATAGGCGGCGATGAGGGCGGCGTTTCTGTCACTGCCATGACTGCCGAACTGGAAAATATGCAGGAGCATGGCCAGGGCGGCGTGGTCGGCAAGCGGGTCATCGACGGGGCCAAAAACATCCTGTCCGACGCATCGAAGCCGCTGGAAACAGTGGAGCCAGCGGATCTGGACGCCAATATCACGGTTTGCGGCAGCGGCAACATCGCTCAGGTATATTTCGATCTCGCGCCCCGCAAGCTGACGCTGGATGAACTCAACAGCGTTTATCCGGGCCTGGTGGATGAGATGGTGCAACATGAGGGCATCGGCATCGTGGTGGGCTACACCGCTGAGGGACATCCCATCGCCCTGGGCAAATCGGGCGCCCGCAATCTGCATACCGGCGAGATTACGGGCGAAGATCCCATGGCCATGTTTGGCGATCCCGATCTGCGGGCGGCTCAGGTGCGCCGTATCGCCGATTATCCTCATGCTGGCGATCTCATCGTCAACAGCACCCTCTATGAAGATGGCACGGTGGCGGCCATGGAGGAGCTCATCGGCAACCACGGCGGCATCGGCGGCGAGCAAACCGACGCCTTCATCTTCCATCCGCCCAATCTGCATGTGCCCGCCACCACTAATTCGGCGGATGTCTACCACATTCTGAATGATTATCGCGAGAAGGCGCCTCCGGTCATTGCTGCGGGCGGCAAGGATGCCGCGCGGGAGAATGTGGACGCCTGGGCGCTTTCCACCCTGATTAAAGGCTTCGCCTTTGAACGGGGATGGGTTGGCAAAGCTTTGCGGGCCATGGTGTTGGAATCCAGCGCTTATCGGGAAGTCGCGGCTGATCCTTATATGACCGGCCCCGCCCTGCTATTTACCGTTCTGGGCGTGATTTTCGGCGGCATTGCCATCTCTGGCGGGTATAGTCTTCAGAGCCTGGCGTCCGATGTCGTGGGGGCGCTGCTTCTGGCATTCTTCATTTTCCTCTCCGGACGCGCCCTGGGCGGCAGCGGCTCGTTCACCGAAACCCTGCGCGCCGTTGGGTTTGCATACGTTACCAAGTTCTATAATATCCTGACGTTTGCGCCTGTCATCGGCGATGCGGCTAAATTTCTGGTGCTGATCATCTCCATTGTCGTCTTCTGGATTGCCGGCGTGCAAGCGCACAAGCTGCGAGGCTGGCGCAGCCTTCTGTTTCCGGTCGTCGTGATCGCAGTCATCGTCGTTTCTTTCTTCGCCATTGATATTCTGGCCCGCGGCGCGATTTTCACCCTGGAAAATCTGATGCAGGGCCTGGGACTCTCGCTTTGACGCTCCTCTCCGCCTGATCGCCATGTCCCAATACATCCTCGTTGTTGATGATGATAAACAAATCGCCCGGCTCGTTCGCGCTTATCTCGATCAAGCCGGATATCAGGTGGCGGTGGCTTATGATGGTGAGGAGGCGCTACAGCGTATTCGGGCGGAAAAGCCTGATCTCATTGTGCTGGATCTGATGCTGCCGGGCAGAGATGGCTGGGAGATCACCCGTTTGGTGCGGGGAGATCAGGCGCTGGCGGCCATTCCCATCATCATGCTCACTGCCCGCGTCGAAGATGATGACAAGGTTGTGGGGTTGGAGCTGGGCGCAGATGATTACATCGCCAAACCATTCAATCCCCGCGAGGTTGTCGCCCGTGTGCGGGCCGTTTTGCGCCGGTCTTCAGGCGCTTTGCAGCCGGCCAACATCTTGCAGGTGGGCCCGGTGCGGCTGGATGCGGATCAGCATACGGTCAGCGCGGCAGGAACGCCCGTCGATCTGACTCCCACCGAATTCGATCTCCTGCAACTGTTGATGAAATATCCCAACCGCGCCTTCACCCGCATGAACATGATCGAGCAGGCGCTGGGCTATTCTTATGAGGGCATGGATCGCACCATCGACAGCCATATCAAGAATTTGCGCAGAAAGCTGGGCGTTGCCAGGGGCGAACCCGGCTATATCGAAACGGTTTACGGCGTGGGCTATCGTCTGGTGGGCGAATCATGAACAAGTTGTGGGTGAAGTTGGGATTGGCTTTCGTCCTGGTGACGGTGGTGGGCATCGCCGTGGCCGGGCTGTTGGCCAACTACCAGCTCAGCACCGGTTTTCACCGCTACATGACCCAAAATCAGGTGGATATTCGCCTGATCCCGGCGTTGCAGGCTTATTATCATCAGAATGGCGATTGGGCTGGGGTTGAGAGCGTTTTTCAGGCTCAACCCGGCAATCAGGGGCGCGGCAAGGGCCGGGGAGCGCCCAAACACACCCTGGCGGACGCCTCCGGCCGGGTGGTTTATGATGAGACGGGAAGTTACCAAACGTTTTCCATATCCCGGCGCAAGCAGGCTATTCCCATCGAGCAGGATGGCGAGACCATCGGTTATTTGCTGATCTCGGCTGGCAATGGCGCTTCAGGCCCGGCCCAGGCCTTTCTAACGCTGATCACGCAATCGCTAGTGCAGGCGGGCGTTCTGGCCGCGCTTTTGGGATTGCTGCTGGGTTTTCTCATCGCCCGGCATCTATCCAACCCGCTGGATCGTCTGGCCCGGGCCGCACGCGGGCTCTCGCAGGGCGATCTCGGGCAACGGGCGCCGGTTGCGGGCAGTGATGAAGTCATGGAAGTGATGACGGCCTTCAACGAGATGGCCGAGGCCCTGCAACGCTCCGAGCAGTTGCGCCAGAACATGATCGCGGACATCGCCCATGAATTGCGCACGCCGCTTACCGTCATTCAGGGCAATTTGCAGGCCATGCTGGATGGGGTGTATCCCATGACCGAGGAGGAGATCGCCCGGATTTACGATGAGACCCTGTTGCTGAATCGGTTGGTGAGTGATCTGCGGGCGCTGACGCAGGCCGAGGCGGGACAGCTTCCTCTGAATCGGGTCGCCACCGACCCCGCCGAACTGGTCTCGGGCGTGGCTGAGGCGTTTCGCGAGGCGGCGCGGGAGAAGAACATCGTTTTGGAAACTACCATCGCACCCGGACTCCCGACCATTCTGGCTGATCCCGACCGCTTGCGTCAGGTTTTCGCCAATCTCGTCAGCAACGCCCTGCGGCACACGCCCGCGGGGGGTCGCATCACCCTGGCTGCGGCCTCCACAGGCGATGCAGTGCGTTTCAGCGTGAGCGACACCGGCCCGGGCCTGACGCCCGCGGAGCAGGCGCATGTCTTCGAGCGCTTCTGGCGGGCCGACGCTTCGCGTTCGCGGGATCGCGGCGGCTCGGGCCTGGGGCTGACCATCGCCCGTTATCTCATCGAGGCCCACGGCGGCGAGATGGGCGTGGCCAGCGAACCGGGCCAGGGCGCGACCTTCTGGTTCATCCTGCCCGCCGCCTGATTTCCTCATTTGTTGTCACCAACATCTGCGTCAACCGGGGCGGCTTGGCCAGAAACGCGGCCGATGCTATGATTTTTACATCGTCAGCGCCCGCAGCGACTCGGGCGTCCCGCTGCATTCACCCAACGGAGGTATTCATGGCAACTATCGAGATCCGGGGCGTTTCTTATCACTACGAAGTCATCGGGCAGGGACCGCCCGTGCTCTTCGCTCATTGCCTCACCTGGAATCATCGCGAGTTCGATGCGCAGGCGGCGGCGCTGGCCGACCGCTACACCCTCATCCTGCCCGATCAGCGCGGGCATGGGCAAACCGGCTTCCCGGCGGAGCCCTACACGCTGGCGGACATGGCGGAAGACCTGTACGCGCTGGTGCAAAAGCTGGATGTGGGGCCGGTGCACTATGTCGGGCATTCTATGGGGGCGATGATGGGCCCGATTTTCGCGTTGGCGCATCCCGGGGCCCTGCGCTCATTGACCCTCATCGGCGGGTCGGCGGATGCAGAGACGCCGCAGCGTCTGGGAGGCTATCGTCAACTCATCGCCGCGGTGCGGGCGGGCCATCATGCGCCGGTGGCGGAGAAGCTGACCGGGCTTTTCTTCGGCAAAACCAGCCGCGCAAAGCGCAAGGCCGCCATCGCCCGCTTTCTGGATGATTTTATGACCATCAGCGGCGAGGGGCTGCACTGGACCGCCGAGGCGGTGTTCGCCCGCCCTGATCTGCGCCCGCGTCTGCCGGAAATCGCCCTGCCCGCCCTGGTGATGGCGGGGGAGGAGGACGTCGTGACCTCGCCCGAGCGCGCCCGCGAACTGGCCGACGGCATCCCCGACGCCCGTCTGCTCATCCTGCCGCGCGCGGGTCACTTCCTGCCCGTCGAGGCCCCCCATACCGTCAGCGGCGCCCTGCTTGATTTCTGGGAGACGTTGTAGGCGGGCAGGCCTTCTCAAGTGGGGCGAAGCCCCGAAACGGGCGTCTGAGCGGGATTTTGTGATCGCAGAGGCGCAGGAAGTGAGCTGCGTTTTTCTGGAGGACGTCCGGCGAATTGGCGCACTGTGCGCGGGTTGACATTCCCTTCACTTCATGCCAGAATATCCCGGTGCAAGGGCGCATGAAAGAAGCGCCCGCTTTTGTTTTTCGCCAATCATTTTTTAGCCGATCGGTTGCGATTGGCCCTTCGAAAAGGAGATTTTGAGCATGAAGAAATTGTTGCTGCTTGTTTTGTTGGTTGCGTTGCTGGCTGCGGTCCTGGCAGCCTGCGGCGCTCCCGCCACCGAGGCTCCCGCGCCTACGTCGGCGCCCAAAGCCACCGAAGCCCCCACGAAAGCCCCTGAGCCCACCAAAGCGCCGACCGCCACCGAGGCGCCGGCTCCCACCGCGGCAGCTCCCACCGCTGAGCCCACCGCCGAACCCACCGAGGCGCCTGCGCCCGAGCCCACCATGGCCCCCATCGGCGGCGACATCATCTCCCCCACCGCCTACTGGGATTGGCCCGACCTGGGCGGGCGCACTATTCGCGCGGTCACCGGCAACGACTACGTGCCTCTCAACTTCGTCGATCCCAAGACCGGCAAGGCCATGGGCTGGGAATACGACGCCATGGAGGAGATCTGCCAGCGTCTGAACTGCGTCATCGAATGGAACGTCACCGCCTGGGACACCATGATCTCGGCCGTGCACGAGGGCCAGTTCGATGTGGGCATGGACGGCATCACCATCACCGATGAGCGCAAGCAGCAGGTCGATTTCTCCATCCCCTACATGCGCTCCGAGCAATTCATGCTGGTGCGGGCGGATGAAGACCGCTTCTCCACGCCCGAGGAATTCGCGGCCAACCCAGACCTGCTCATCGGCTCCCAGGCTGGCACCACCAACTTCTACACCGCGGTCTACGATGTGCTGGACGGCGACGAGCAAAATCCCCGCATCAAGCTCTTCGAGACCTTCGGCGCGGCGGTACAGGCCCTGCTCAGCGGCGATGTCGACATGGTGCTCATGGACGCCGCCTCCAGTCAGGGCTACATCGGGGCCAATCCCGATCAGCTCAAGATCGTGGGCGACGCTCTGGCCTCCGAGGATTTCGGCTTCATCTTCACCCCCGGCTCCGATCTGGTCGATCCCTTCCGCATCGCCATCGCCACCATGAAAATGGATGGCTACATGGACTATCTCAACAAGAAATGGTTCTATCTCACCAATCCCAATGGCGATGACATCTACGACGCCATGCCCGACCTGGGCGGCAAGACCATCCAGGCCGTCACCGGCAACGATTACGTGCCCCTCAACTTCGTTGACCCCAAGACCGGCAAGGCCATGGGCTGGGAATATGACGCGGTGGAGGAGATCTGCCAGCGCATCAACTGCACCGTCAACTGGAATGTGACCGCCTGGGACACCATGATCTCGGCCGTGCACGAAGGCCAGTTCGATGTGGGCATGGACGGTATCACCATCACCGATGAGCGCAAACAGCAGGTCGATTTCTCCGATCCCTACATGACCTCGCAACAGTTCATGCTGGTGCGGGCGGATGAAGACCGCTTCTCCACGCCCGAGGAATTCGCAGCCGACGAAAACCTGCTTATCGGCTCCCAGGCTGGCACCACCAACTTCTACACCGCCGTCTACAATGTGCTGGATGGTGACGAGCAGAATCCCCGCATCAAGCTGTTCGAGACCTTCGGCGCGGCGGTGCAGGCCCTGCTCAGCGGCGATGTCGATATGGTGCTCATGGACGCCGCCTCCAGCAAGGGCTACATCGGGGCCAATCCCGACAAGCTCAAGATCGTGGGCGGGCCGCTGGCCTCCGAGGATTTCGGCTTCATCTTCACCCCCGGCTCCGATCTGGTCCAGCCCTTCAACCAGGCCATCGCCAGTATGCACGAAGACGGTTACTTCGACTTCCTGAACAACCGTTGGTTCTTCCTCTATGATCCGGGTGCGGCGCAATAATCACATTGCCTGAGCTACCGTCATCCTGAAGCAATAGAACTGACCGGGGTGCGGAGAACGAAGATGGTCTGCGTTTTGTTCTCCGTCCCCGGTTTTCGATTTACCCCGCCAAGGACAGATCACTATGAGTCACACCGCCGCACCTTTTCCGGCCCAGCAGCAGAAAAATCCCGACCAGCGTTCTGCGCTGGCCGAGCTTCATCATCGCATGCCTTATTGGCTCATTGCCGCTATCATCCTGGGCGTTTCTTTCGCCGTCGTCATCATCACCGATGAGAATTATCGCATCATCTTCGATGCGCTGAAGACCGGCATCGGCATCACGGTCAAGGTGTCGCTGGTTTCCTACGCGTTGGCGTTGGTGTTGGGGCTGCTGGTGGCCCTGGCCCGCATGTCCAGCCGCCGCATCGTTTCCGAGACAGCCACCTTCTATGTCGAAATCATTCGCGGCATGCCCATGCTGGTGCTGCTCTACATTATCGTGTTTGCGGGCACGCCCGGCATCGTGGCTGGCGTCAATTTCGTGGGCGCCTGGCTGGTGAACACGGGCCTGTTCGGGGCGACGACCGTGGGGGCGAAACTGGCGGGGCTGGGCGTGCGCGATATCGATTTCACCTCGCGCGTTATCATCGCCCTGACGGTGGGTTACAGCGCCTTTCTCTCCGAGGTGTTTCGGGCGGGCATCGAATCCATCGGGCGGGGGCAGACCGAGGCGGCCCGGGCCATCGGCATGAGCTATTGGCAGACCCTGCGATTCATTATTCTGCCCCAGGCCATCCGCCGGGTGCTGCCGCCCCTGGGCAACAATTTCATCTCCATGATCAAAGACTCCTCGCTGGTCTCGGTCATGGGCGTGGCAGATATCACCTTCAAGGGCAAAGTTTACGCGGCCAGCACCTTCCGCTTTTTCCAGACCTACAACGTCGTGGCTTATCTCTATCTGATCATGACCATCACCCTGACCTTGGGCCTGCGGGCGCTGGAGAAGCGCTGGCAGGTGGATGAGGACTAGGTGGTCGTCTAAAAATAACTTCCATTTCTACGTCATTTCGACGAGCGAAGCGAGGAGAAATCTCCCCAGTTGCGAGCGTCTATCCTTCCGCCAGGGGATGTCTCGCTTCGCTTCGACATGACGTAAAAAATGTGTTGAGCCATAATTTTTGACGCTCGCTGAGGGGGAAAATAACTGGCATCGGCGTAGCAGGGAAGCTGGGGGGC
>JALSPL010000388.1 GCA_026985975.1 Anaerolineae bacterium
ATGACAATGCCTCCAGCAATTTGTCGCCTTCCTCGGCGCTGATTTTGCCCTCGGCCACCATCTGCAAAACGACCTTCTGCGCTGCGGCCAGGTCATCGTCAGGCGATTCGGGCTCGGGCGGGGGCGTGACGACCGTGCGCGGGCTCGTCCCTTTTTGGCGGCCAAAGAAAGTCCCCAGCCAGCTCACGCCCATGCGGCGGAAACCCGAAGCGCTGGCCGGTTGGGATACTTCCGGCGGATTCGGGCCCACATACACATCGCCATCCGCTTCGATATCCAGCGTGACGGCGGGCGTCAGGCCCGTTGCGGGCGTCAGCGTGATGCTGTTTTCGTCGCTGTCCGCTGTTTTCTGCGCCAGTTCGATTTTGATATGGCCGCCCGCCTTGATTTCGCCCGCCACTGCGGTCGCGGCAGGCAGTTGGATGTTGACCGATTCGTCAGAGTGGATGCGAATTTTCTGCTTCTGGTCACCAGAGAGCTGCACGAAAACAAAGTCGTCACAGGTCACATCCACATCGCCCCGGCAATGCTTGATGAAGATCGGGCCATCCCCCTGCGTAATGGCGATGTCGCCGCCGATGTTTTTCAGGGTGGCCGGGCCGTCGATGGCCTCGATGCGCAGATTCCCCTGGATGTCGGCCACGTTCAGCGGCCCGTCAGCCGCAAGCACTTCGACGCTTCCGGCGCTGTCCTTGAGCGAGACAGGGCCATCCGACTGCAAGCGCAGGGGGATGGCGCGAGGGACGCTCACCGCGAGTTGCCCATCCAGCCAGGCTTCGATTTGTCGCCCTTTTCGCGTCCAGCGCAGATCGCCCGTCCCTCTGATGACGGCGTTGTTTCCGGACACGCCCTTGATGGCGATGGGACCATCGCAGTGCAGGAAAAGCGTGTCCTCCGGATTCAGGCGCAGCGTCTCGGAGAGTATGTTGGGGCGTCGGTTCTTGCGTTTCTTCTTTTTGCCGGACATCATGCCGCCTCTCCTTTCAGTCGTTTGATGGCTTCATCCGAGGTGATTTTGCCCGCATCGAGGTCTGCCAGGATCTGGGTGCGGCGTTCGGGCGAAATGGGGCGGGGTTTGCCCTCATCAGAACTCATAGGCTCATAGCCCAGCGCCCGAATCACCTCGTGCAACTGCGCCCGGGCCGTGGGATACGAAATGCCCATGATCTCCTGCACCCGATTGAGCTTGCCCTCGGAACGGATGAACAGCTCAATGAATTGTTGATGTTCGGGCGAGAGCCGGGCCAGGCGGGGCAGCTCGAAGGCGCCCTCCACGGATGTGCCGCAATGGGCGCAGGCCAGTTTGGTGACGTATAGGTTTTGTCCGCAAACGGGACAACGACCGGGAACAGGATATCTCATAAAGCGCCTCGATGTGAAATTGTTGGTGAGTATTCAAATTTCTGAAGTTATTATAACGATAATTTTTATATTTGTCAAGTGTTTTTCAATAATTTTGCACTTGAAATGAGAAATCTTTATTTATGGCCTTTTATTTGTGGGCTTTCTCTTTGGATCATTCTCCGGATGGTGTATACTGATGCTATGACGCGTCCTCTTCTCATCGCCTGTATCTTGATTTCCTGAAACCCAATATCTCTCCCCTCCTCTCCATTTTATGACTGACAACCTTCACCCTCTGGGACAAACTGATATCCGCATCTCACCCATCGGACTGGGAACCTGGCAATTTTCACAAAACAGCATCGCTTCAGCGGGAAATTGGGCCGTGTTGGATCAGGATGCGATCAATGCCATCGTGCAGGAGGCGCTGGATGGCGGCGTTTCCTGGTTCGACACCGCCGAGTTCTATGGCTTCGGACGCTCGGAGCGAGCCCTGGCCCGGGCGCTGCTCACCGCTGGCGTCATGCCGGGCCAGGCTGTCATCGCCACCAAGTGGTGGCCCATCCCCCGCTTCGCGGGCAGCATCGGCAGAACCATCGATAAACGTATCAAGAACCTCTCGCCCTATCCCATCGATCTGCACCAGGTGCACTGGCCCCGCTCCCTTTCTTCCATCGAGTCGATAATGGACGCCATGGCGGATTTGGTTGAGGCGGGCAAAATTCGGGCGGTGGGGGTGAGCAATTACAACGCCGAACAGATGCGCCGGGCCCATGCCCGTCTGGCGAAACGCGGCATCCCTCTGGCCTCCAATCAGGTCAAGTACAATCTGCTGGATCGCAGCATCGAGCAGAACGGCG
>JALSPL010000389.1 GCA_026985975.1 Anaerolineae bacterium
CTCATGGCGCTTGGCATTCTCAGCTGGGACCTGCCCCCGGCCGACAAACTGGAAGCCTATACGGAGGCCACGAAGACGTGGATCGGATTGGTGCTGCGCCAGCCGGGCGTGAAGGAATTCCGCGCCTATCGCAATCCCCTGGGCACAACGCCCCAGGTGATCACGCACTCCGAGTGGGATAGCATGGCGTCGTGGCTGAAGTTCATCCAATCGGACGATTACGCCTTCATTGTGGCCGACATCCGGGCGAAGGGCTGCACCAACCTCGCCGCCGAGGTCTGGGACGCCTCGCCCGTCGTGCCCGAACCCCTCAAACCGCCCGGCGGCTGATGACCCTTTTCCCACCCCGGCGCGCCACGCGTTGATGAAACAACACTTCCCGGAGGGAGATACGCTGATGACGGATACAACGTTTGCGCAACAGAAAGTCCAACTGGAGCAGGAACTCACCCGCTTTGTGGATTCGTCTTGGCGGCAGTTCCGAACCAACTCGGTGATCAACGCGGCCATCATCGTGCTGGCGCTGCTATGCTCTTTCGGCGTCACCCTGTTCGGCATCGGAGAAAACGGGGTCTTTGCCGCGCTTTTAGGCGCACTCATCGCCCTGCTCATCGCCCTGGGGCAGGCGTTTGATTTTGGAGGAAAAGCCGACTTTTACCGCGTGGTCCACGCCGAAAGCGACAACCTGCTGACCAGGTTGCACATACTCACGGACGATGCGAGAGAGCTGCAACAGATTCTTCAGCAATTCGTGGTGCTGCGCAAATATGCCGCGGAAAAGCTGCCGCGCGGCAAGGGCATGGAAGCCATTAGCAGCATGACCAAGGAAATGACTATCACATACTGACTGATAACTTGTTCACTGTTTACTGATTACTTTCCCCGCAGGAGGCCCGATCATGACCATCACCTCACCACCCCCGCAAAAAGAAATGCCCCGGGCGGCAGCCGCGGCGGCCGAAAAGCCCTGGCTCAAATCCTACGACGCGCACGTGCCCGCGTCCCTCAAGCCCTATCCCCACAAAACCCTGCTGGATATCGTGGCCGGGACCGCGCGCGAACAGCCCGACCACCCCGCCTTCCTGTTCAAAGGCGCGGCCGTCAGCTACGCCCGCTTCCAGCGGGAAAGCGACGCCTTCGCCGCGGCCCTGGCCGATCTGGACGTGCAGCCGGGCGACCGGGTGGCACTGCTCATCCCCAACGCCCCCCAGTTCTTCATCGCCCAGTTCGGCGCCTGGAAGGCGGGCGCCATCGTCACCCCTCTCAACCCCCTCTACACCGAGCGGGAGCTGAAACACGCACTGGACTACACCGGCGCCCAAACTGCGGTGGTCCTCACTCCCTTCTACGCCAAGCTCAAGGCCCTGCAGCCCGACACCGCGGTGCAGCGGGTCATCGCCACCAACATCAAGGAATACCTGCCCGGCTTGCTGCGGGTGCTCTTCACCCTGCTCAAGGAGAAGAAGGAGGGGCATCGCATCACACTGGAGCCGGGCGACGCCTGGATGCAGGACCTGATCCGGGCGCATCAGGACGCGCCCCTGCCCGATGTGACCGTGCAGCCGGAGGACCCGGCCCTGCTCATGTTCACCGGCGGCACCACGGGCCTGCCCAAGGCCGCAGTGGCCCCGCATCAGGGCCTGGTCATGTCGGGGATGCAGTTCAAGGCCTGGTTTGGGGACTTGCTGGAGGATGGGAAAGACGCGCTCCTGGCCCTCATGCCCCTGTTTCACACCTACGGCCAATCGGGCGTGGCCACCACCGACTTTCTGGGCCGCCATCCCCTGGCCCTGGTCCCCAACCCCCGCGACATGGACGACGTGCTGGCGACAATCCGCAAGACCCGGCCCGCATTCCTGCCCGGCGTGCCCACCCTCTTCATCGGCATGATGCAGCACCCCGACGTGCAAGCGGGCAAGGCCGACCTCAGCAGCCTCAAGCTCAGCATCGCCGGGGCCGCGCCCCTGCTCTACGAGACCAAACAGCGCTTCGAGAAGCTCACCGGCGGCCATCTCGTCGAGGGCTACGCGCTGACCGAATCCACCATGGCCACGGTGATGACGCCCGTCTACGGCTCCTACAAGCCGGGCGCGGTGGGCCTGCCCCTGCCCGATGTGGAAATCCGCATCGCCGACATCGAGACCGGAGAGGCCCTGCCCCTGGGCGAGACGGGCGAGATCCTCATGCACGCGCCCCAGCTCA
>JALSPL010000390.1 GCA_026985975.1 Anaerolineae bacterium
ATCCGCCGAATCCAGATGACAGACCTGGCAGGTCTCCGGGCCGGTGTATTCCTCGATGTGCTGGTGCTCGGGCGGCGGATCGGCCCAGGCGTGCGCGGGAAACAGCGCCAGCGCAGCCAAGATGAGGAATGCGTAAAACGTAAAGCGTAAAGCGCGAGACGCAAGAAGAGGGGCGTCGGACTTTGGACGTTGGACCTTGGACGTTGGACTATAAACGTTCATCGTTGCGACACCTCCTGTGCGGCTTCGTGACACTCAGTGCAGCCGTCGTTCTCATACCCGGCGTGCTCCAGCGGCGCGGGGGCGATGTAGGCGTAGGGGGCGTGACAGGCCTGGCAATCGACCCGGGCCGCGTCCACTGGATGGGACTGCACGGGCATGGGCTGGGGCTCGCCGCCCCACACCACCTGTTTGGGGATTTCCGACGCCATTTCGGGCGCGGGCGTGGCCGTGGGCAGGCCCGGGGGCTTCGCCGGCGCGTACGCCTCCTCCACCGGCAGGGGCGGCAGGGTGGTGATGGCTGTATGCTCGGTGAAATAGTAGTAGGTGGTGATGAGCATCAGGATGGCCAGCAGGCCCGCCAGGGGCAGGTAAAGCACGGCCCGACGCCAGCGCTCCTTGCCGGGCGGCAGCGGCGGCGGCCACACGCCTTCCTCGATTTTCTCCAGCTCCAGCGCGTGCTCCTCCGCCATCTCCTCCACATCGATGGCGCCGGTGAACATGCTTTTGTTGAAATGCTTCACATGCACATGCCACACATGCCAGATGAGAATGGAGAGCACTGCCAGGATGGCCTCATAGCCATGGGCCATCTTGGCCGCGGGGATGAATTCGCCGGGCAGGATGCGGGCGGTGAGCACCGGATTCCACAGCATGTAGCCGGAAACCGCCATCACCAGCGTGCCCCACACCACGGCCCAGTACTCGATTTTCTCGCCGAAGTTGTAGCGGTCCATCCGCGGGCGCTGGCGGCTGAGGCCGATGTTGTATTTCAGCAGGCCAATGGCGTCGGTCGCATCTTTCAGGCCCGGCAACATGCTCAGCGGGCGTTTCAGCACGTAGATTTTGTAGCCCACGTAGAAGATGTGGAAGATGGAGAGCAGGATGAGCACGATGGCCGAGACGTGATGGATGCTGCGGGCGCTCTCGACGCCGCCCAGCAGGCGGATGACGCCCAGCGACAGCCCGTTTGTCGGGAATTTCTGCACCAGCCCGGTGATGGCCAGGATGGTGAAGGAGAGAAGGAGCAGGAAATGCTCCACCCGTTCGGTGACGCCAAAACGGATGATCTTCATGGCTCGCTCAGTCATGATCCTCACCTCCCTGCGATTTCTTTTCCCCGCCTCCGGTTCTGGCCGCCTTTTTCTCGCCCCGCTCTCTGATGGTGCGGAACGCGTCGGTGGAGACGAAGACTGCGAAGAAGGCCAGGGTGAAGGGGATGATGAGCCAGTAGAACCATTGCACCGCGGTCACCAGGGGATAATGCTTCCAATCGGGCCGATAGTGGCCCATCCAGCTCTTGGTGAAGCTTTCGTTGGCGTCGGGGTGGCAGCGCTGACAGGTCTTGACCAGATTGGCGCTCATCACGCTGGCGTTTTCGTCGGTGGGCGGCAGGATAAGATGGGCGCCGTGGCAATCGCTGCACACCGCCTTGTTGGTGACCACGCCCGGTTCGGTGGCTTCGAAGATCTGCACTGTCGTGCCGTGGAAGTCGGCCACGTAGGTGTCGAAGACGTCGGTGGAAATGTCGTACTGGGCCATCAACTCTTCATCCGCGTGGCACTGGCCGCACATCTCGGGCGATTTCAGACGAAACTCGGCGCTGCGCGGGTCCTGGATCTTGTGGGCGGGATGGCAGTTGCTGCAGGTGGGCGTATCGGCGTTGCCCTTCATGGCCTCCTGTCCGTGGATGGATTGCTTGTATTCATCGGCGATGGTGCTGTGGCACTGGCCGCACGCCTCCACCATGACCATGCGATCCACGTCGTGCTTCTCGGGGTCGGCCCATTGCACATCGTGGCTGCCGTGGCAGTCGGCGCAGGAGGCGGCCTCGAACTTGCCGGCGGCGATGAGGCGGGCGTGGGCGCTGTCCTGTCGGGCCAGGGCCTCATCCTCGTGGCAATTGCCGCAGACCAGGCTCATCTTCAACTGCCAGGTGCGATAATCCACGTCGGGGAAATCGGCGTGGGGGTAGCC
>JALSPL010000391.1 GCA_026985975.1 Anaerolineae bacterium
CGGGCATCGGACTGGCCGCGCTGATGGTGATGCTGGCGGCGCTGCATCTGCGGCTCATCCGTCGCCCGCAGTGGGATTTCGCTTTCGCCCGGCGGCTGCTGCGAGAGTCGCTGGATTTCTTCGGCATGGCCGGTTTCGACGCCCTCACCCAGCGGCTGGATGTGCTGGTGCTATCGGTGGTGGCGGGCGAGGCGGCTACGGGCGTGTATGACGCCGCGTTTCAGCTCATCAAGGTGGTGATGACCCTGATTCTCTCCTTCACCGACGCAGTGTATCCCGCCATCTCCCGGCTGTTCGCCCATGACCGGGCCGCGTTTCGGGCGGAGATGCGCAAATATCTCAAATGGGGTCTGGTTGCGCTGCTGCCCGCAGCCGCGGGCCTGACGCTGCTGGCGCCGGTCATCATCCGCTTGCTCTACCGACATCAGGGCTATGCGGCGTCGGTGCGGGTGTTGCAGATTCTGGCCTGGGCGATTCTGGTCTATTTCATCTACATCTTCCTCTCCCGGGCGCTGATGGCGGGGAATCGGGCCCGGGCCGCGTTTGCGGTGACCGCGGCCATGGTGGCGGCGGGGCTGATGCTGCTGGCCGCGGGCGTGAAGCTGTGGGGGCCCCTGGGCGCGGCCGCGGGCCTGCTGGCCATGTACAGTTTCGGGGCGCTGCTCACCGGGCGATTAACGCGGGATTTCTAAAACCACAACCCCAACAGCCACTGCACCCGTTCGATGAGCAGGGTGATGCGCGCCCCGGCAGTGCTGGCCAGCAATGCGCCCAGCGCCAGCATCAATGCCCAATAACCCCACAAGCGCCATCCCTGTAACAATCGGAACGCCACAGGTCGTTCCTCGCCCGAGGCTTCCTTCTCATCCAGGCCCGGCAGCAGATACAGCAACACGCCCAGGCTGGTGAGGGTGGCGATGACCACGCTGAGCGCGTCCAGGACCGGGAAACGGGGCGTCAGATGCAGGTGATTCACGGCCATCAATTGCGGCAGCAATGCGCCGCGCATGGCTCCGGCCAGCGCCAATGCGCCGCCCACGCCGGCCAGCAGCCCCAGCGGCGGCAGGCCCCAGGCCCGGATGGCGGGGCTGGAGGCAAACCGCAGCCCCAGCAGGGCGATAAGAACCAGGGACGTCAGCGTCACGCCGAACTGAAGCGGGATGCGGAGCGAGTCGGGGGCAATCGCGGGCAGCAACACCTGGCGCAGGACAATGGCCGCCACATAGCCCGCTCCGCTCCCCAGCAGCAGATAGGAGACCCAACGAAAAGCCCGATTCGCGCCAAACGCCCGGCTGAAGATCGCCAGGGTCAGCAGGGTGGCCATGAGGGCGCCGAGGATGGTGGGCAGGGACATGAGGCGGTGTGCAGTTGACAGTGTGCGGCGCTATTTGCGAAGCAAGGAGCGGAATGCGGCCAGGAAAACGACGCCGAGCAGCGCCAACAGGGCCAGGGTTTGAGCCGTGGCCTGGACGAAAGCCGGGCCCTGCTGGCCGAGCAGCATCTCATAGGCCAGCGCATCGGGATAGCCGGAGAGCAACGTGCGAATCTGGCCGGTTTGCTCATAAGGGCGCAAGGCCGGAGCGATGGCGCCCGAAGCTGCAACCAGCAGCGGCGTTTGCGAGCGTACGGCGATCTGCTCCACCCACTGCTGGCTGCTGGCGACATCGGCGCTGAACTCGATGATCAGATCGAAGGCGTCGATGTTCTCCGCCGGTTTCATGCCTGTGGCTGCGGCGCTGATGGCAGGCTGGTTGGAGGCGATGACCGGAGAGAGGGCCAGGGAGCGCAGGGCCGCGCTCTGTCCGGGAATGAAGCCGAATTCCACAGGCGGCGGGCCGGCCGGCCTCACCCCCGGCGGCGTCCACCGCTGGCTGAACGCCAAAGCATCGGCCGCAACGTTGGGGCCAAAGGGCCGCAGGCTCATGTAAACGGTGTTGGCGCCTTTACGTCGCAGATGTTGCAGGATAGGTTGGGCCAGCAGTTGCAATTCCCCGCGAGTGGCGGGATCATAATCCCATGCCAGGAGCACGCGGGCGTTTTGCGGCAAAATATCGATGAAAGCGTAAGCATCTTTCACCGATGGGCGCAGCGACGCGCCCGCCGGGGCCAGACCGTTCCCCAGGCTGCCAAGCAGGATGACGGCGAAGAAAATCCCGGCGATGACGGGCAAAGCCCGACTCTTTGTCGGAG
>JALSPL010000392.1 GCA_026985975.1 Anaerolineae bacterium
GTTTCCTAAATTGTCGTTGCTGATTCCGACCTTTTTTCAGTGGAGCCAACATCGAACGATGAACTGTGAACAGATAACATGATTATCGGCATCGACGCTTCTCGGGCCCTGACCGCCCGCCGCACCGGCACCGAACGCTATAGCCTGGAGCTCATCAATGCGTTGCTGGATCTGCCCGGCGGCCATGAAATCCGCCTGTATGTTCCCCGCCACCCCCCCATCGATCTTTTCCGCGACAACGCGCAGGTGATGATTCTGCCCGGCAAGCGGCTGTGGACGCACGCGAAACTGGGCCCGCACACCCGTAAACATCCTCCCGACGTTCTCTTCGTGCCCTCGCACGTATTGCCCGTCATCGGTCCGCGGCGCACTGTGGTCACCGTGCACGACCTGGGTTATGAGTACTATCCCCAGGCGCATTCGGGCCGGGAGCTGCGCTATCTGCGCTGGAGCACCAGACGCCACGCCCGGATCGCCACCCGCATCATCGCCGACAGCCACGCCACCAAGAACGACCTGGTGCAACTCTACGGCGCCGATCCCGACCGCATTCGCGTGGTCTATCTGGCCCCGGATCCCAATCTAAAGCCGATCACCGATAAAATCAAACTTTCGTTGACCACGGCCCAATTCGGCATTCCGGGCTACGCCCGCTACCTGCTGCACGTGGGCTCCATGCGTCCTCGCAAGAACCTGGACCGGTTGGTGGAGGCGTTCGCCCTGGTGCGGCAACGGCAGCCCGAAATGAAGCTGCATCTGGTGCTGGCGGGGGACATCGCCTCGGGCGGGCGGGCGTTGCGGGCCAAAGTGAAAGAAATGGGCCTGCTGGATTTTGTCCGCTTCCCCGGTTTCGTGCTGCCCCACCAGATCGCAGCGCTCTATTCGGCCGCGGCCGCGTATGTGCTGCCCTCCCTGTTCGAAGGCTTTGGTCTCCCTGCGCTGGAGGCCCAGGCCTGCGACACGCCTCTGGTCTGCTCCAACAGCTCCTCCCTGCCCGAGGTGGCGGGCGAGGGCGCGCTCTACTTCGATCCCCACAGCATCGAGGAGATGGCCGACGCCATCGAGAAGGTGTTGGTGGATGAAGACTTGCGCCAAGAGCTCATCGTCAAAGGCCGGGAAAACCTTCAACGCTTCTCCTGGCAAAAATCGGCCCGCGAAACCCTGGCCGTGCTGGAAGAGGCAGTGAGTAGTGAACAGTAAGCAGTAAGCAGTGTCCAGTTTATCCAATCTCCACTCCCCTGTCCCCAATCCTATTCCTACTCCTATTCCTATTCCTACTCCTATTCCTATTCCTATTCCTATTCCCAATTCTCCCATGCGCGCACTTCTCTCCCTTTCCAACAAAACCGGACTCATCGGCCTGACCCGCGGTCTGCACGACCTGGGCGTGGAGCTCATTGCCAGCGGGGGCACGGCCCGGGCCATCGCCGAGGCGGGCCTGCCCGTCACCCCGGTGGCCGATCTCACCGGCTTTCCCGAGATCCTGGGCGGCCGCGTCAAGACCCTGCATCCCGCCATCCACGGCCCCATTTTGGCCACGGATGCGCCCGAGCATCAGGCGGAGCTGGCCGCGCACGGTCTGGCCCCCATCGACATCGTGGCCTGCAATCTCTATCCCTTCGCCCAAACCGTGGCCCGGCCCGGCGTCACCGAGGCCGAGGCGGTGGAAAACATCGACATCGGCGGGGTGGCGCTGCTGCGGGCGGGGGCCAAGAACTTCGCCCGGGTCATCGTGTTGGTGGATCCTGCGGATTATGGCCGCACGCTGGAGGCCCTGGCCGCGGGCGGCCTCTCGCTGGCCGAGCGGCGGGCCCTGGCCCTGAAGGCCTTCCGCCACACCGCGGCCTACGACGCGGCCATCAGTCAATACTTCACCCGCCAGGTGGAAGGAGAAACCGCCACGCCCGAGATGCTGACTCTGACCGCCCGACGGGTGCAAACCCTGCGCTACGGCGAAAATCCCCATCAACAGGCTGGGTTCTATCGCTGGCCCGGCTACGAGCCCGCATTTCAGCAATTGCAGGGCAAGGCCCTCAGCTACAACAATCTGGGGGATCTGCACGGGGCCTGGGGCGTGGTCAGCGAATTCGAGACCCCGGCCGTGGCCATCATCAAACACGCCAACCCCTGCGGCCTGGCCACCGATGACGATCTGGTGACCGCCTTTCAAAAAGCGCTGGCC
>JALSPL010000393.1 GCA_026985975.1 Anaerolineae bacterium
TTTGGATACCAATGCGTCAAGCGTAAAACGTCAAACGTCATAATTTCGTATCCAAACACTTGTCGCAGGATCATTTTTTGACGTTTGACGCATGACGTTTGATGAATTTTTGCAGAAGACGTCCTGTTTTTTGCGGCGTAAACTTCGCATACGTAAGCAGTAACTTGGATTTAGTCTAACATAATGATATGTTCGGGGCAAGGAGCCTTCCTTACATAAGAGATTAAGCGACCATTAATGTTTTATGGGGTGTCCGAAACGAGTTGAAGAGGTTCATGCGCCTTCGCCCAGCTTTCATCGTCTATTGAAAAGTTCGTGTCGGGCAAAGGCTTTAGCGTTTTGACCTATGAGCCCGGGCTCAGGCGGAGACAACAGACGCCAACCTCCAACTAAAATAGGACACACCCAATGATTATCTGGTAACGTGGCTTGCTGGAAGTTTTCTTACAATGGTACAATGCAAAATCGGGATTTTCTTTTCCTGATGCCCTTCAATGCCCCAAAAACGTTCATTCGTTACCCCCCATAAAACAGGAGAGATGCCCAGTGGAACTCAATGGCGAATACACTTTCGATGCTCCCCGGCAGGTCATCTGGGATGCCCTTATGGACCCTGAGGTGCTTGCCAAAATCCTTCCCGGCGTTGAAAAGCTGGAAAAGGTCAGCGACACCGAATTCAATGGCGTGATGAATGTGCGGGTGGGCCCGGTGCAGGGGAAATTCAAAGGAACAGTCACTCTGTCCGATTTACAGGAGCCCGAGCGCTTTCACATGGAAGTCAATGGCCGAGGCGCCGCGGGTTACATTCGTGGCGGCGGAGACGCCATCCTGACGGAAACCGAAGACGGCAAGACGCTGCTCACCTATGATGGTTCGGGAGATGTCGGCGGCAAGATTGCCAGCGTGGGGCAAAGGTTGGTGGAAACTACCGGCAAATCCATTGTGCGCCAGGGACTGGAAAGCCTGGACAGGTTGACGCAGGCGCAGTTGCACCCGCCCGCGGTTGCAGGCGAAAAAGTCGCCATTCCCGAATATGCGCCCCCCAGCGAATTCGAAGTCGCCAAAGGCGTGGTCAAAGACGTCTTTGAAGAATACATCCCCGAAGAGCAACGCGTGGTCGTCGCAGCCCTTGGCGTGGCCGCGTTCCTGGCCTTCGTGCTGTTGCTTTTCAAATTACTGGGTAGCAGCGAAGACTAAATTTTGTTTTCCTAATCCGATCTTTCTTTGCCGCCATCTTTTCGCGAAGCATGGCGGTTTGCCTATCCCTCTCTTTTTCTCGCCACAACAACTGAATGAGATTGCTATGACAGCTATCAAATCCGAAATCCGACGCGGAGCCTATTACGACTCCGTCATCTTGATGCAATTACAACGGGAATTGGCCGCGCTGCCCGGCGTGCTGGACGCGGGCGTGGTCATGGGAACGGACGCCAACAAGGATATTTTGGTGCAAAGCGGTTTGCTCACGCCCGAGGCCCAATCCGCGGCCGCGGATGACCTGATCATCGTGGTCAAGGCCGAAGATGAGGCAGCGGCGGCCGACGCCGTAGCCCAGGTGGATGAGCTGCTGAGCCAGCGTCAGAGCAGCGGCGCCCAGGAGGGCTACCGGCCCAAGTCGCTGCCTTCGGCCGCGCAAATGCTGCCCGACGCCCACTGGCTGCTGATCTCGGTGGCCGGGCAATACGCGGCGGGCGTGGCCCAAGAAGGGCTGGATCTGGGCAAGCACATCTTCCTTTTCAGCGATAATGTTTCGCTGGAGGATGAAGTCAAGCTGAAAAAGAAGGCCCGAGACAAAGGGCTGCTGGTGATGGGGCCCGACTGCGGCACCGCCATCGTGGGCGGCGTGGGCCTGGGCTTCGCCAATCGCGTGCGCCGCGGGCCCATCGGCGTGGTCGCGGCCTCGGGCACGGGCCTGCAACAGGTCACGGCCCGCATCCACCAACTGGGCTCGGGCGTCAGTCATGGCCTGGGCACCGGCGGCCGCGATCTCAAAGAGGCAGTGGGGGCCATCACCGCGCTGCAGGGGCTGGACATCTTCAAGCGCGATCCCGAAACGAAAGTCATCGTACTCATCTCCAAGCCTCCGGCCGAAAGCGTGGCCCGGGAGCTGCTGCGCGCAGCCAAGGCCGCGGGCAAACCGGTGGTGGTCAATTTCATCGGCTTCGAGCCTGACAAGTTGGTGGATGGGAACCTCCACTTCGCCCGCACCCTGGACGCGGCCGCGGAACTGGCGGTTTCCCTGCTGGATGAGACCGAAGCTGCGACAGAGCCTGAGGCGCTGCCTTTCGCCCCGAGCCAGAAGTATCTGCGGGGGCTGTTCTCCGGCGGCACCCTGGCCTACGAGGCCCTCTTCATTCTGCGCGACATGCTGCCCAATCTCTACGCCAACCTGCACATGCCCGGCGTCAAAGACCTGGAAAATCCCATGCAGAGCCAGGCCAACACGATTGTGGACCTGGGCGAGGATGTGTTCACCGTGGGGCGTTTGCATCCCATGATGGACAATGACCTGCGCATCCGCCGTCTGCACCAGGAGGCTGATGACCCCGAAACCGCGCTCATCCTGCTGGATGTGGTGCTGGGCTACGGCTCCCATCCCGACCCGGCCAGCGAGCTGGCTCCCGCCATCGAGGAAGCCCGGGCCAAAGCCGAGGCTGCGGGCCGCCATCTGGAATTCGTGGCCATCGTGGTGGGCACAGACGAAGACCCGCAGGACATGGCCGCCCAGATCGAACGACTGGAAGCCGCGGGCGTGCAGGTCTTCACCAGCAATCAGGCGGGCATCGAGTATGTGGGCCGCCGCTTGCAGCCCCTGAATCCCCTGACCGAAGGTCAGCCGGTGGCGCTGGAGACCCTGACCGGGCCGCTGGCCGCCATCAACGTGGGCCTGGAGAGCTTCGCCGACAGTCTGAAAGAGCAGGGAGCGGAAGTCGTGTGGGTGGACTGGCGTCCGCCCGCCGGCGGCAACGAGCGCCTGGCCGCCCTCCTGGCCCGGATGCGAGGGAATTAGATGAGGTGAGTCGCACCTCGCAGGTGCGACTCACCTGAATAACCATGAAAATTGAATTTATCATGTTCGATCTTCATGGTAAGTTGCCCAACTGGCACTTCTTCCTTGAAAATGTAACGCGCTACGTTAAAATTTCAAGGAAAATCATGCACATCGTCCTGGAAAATCTGGCTCTGGAGCAGCTCATCGTCATCTATCCCGGCGATAAAACATATCCCCTGGCGGAAAATATTACCGTTCAGCCCTTGCCGGATGCTATTCATACGCCACCCACATTCTAAAACCACACTCGCTACTGGTCGCGCTGTTGGCCGGATGAAAGGTTGTGTCGCATCTCAATGCGGCCACTCAGAACGATGCAACGGGTGGAAATCTCACAGTAGCGCAACATGAATGTATTATGCATATCATAAAGATTCTCTTCAAATCCAGCGCCTTCGTTTTGATAGTCCTCTTTTTATTGAATCCCTCCGAGGTTCAGGGGGAGCGCGCCGGTTGGGTTTGGGGAAGCACAATCCCCACAACTCAGAATCTTTACGCGGCATGGGGCTCTAGTCCTGATGATGTTTACGCTGTCGGCGCGGCTGGTGAGATTATCCACTTTGACGGGTTTCAGTGGCTACCGATGGAGCCTAAACTATCACGGGATAGCCTGTTTGACATTTGGGGAAGCAGTTCGGATGATATTTACGCTGTGGGTGAGCGAGGCGTCATTCTCCATTTCGACGGCAATGCCTGGGAAGTTGTGTCTTCCGAACGATCTTGGGGTAATTTGAATGGTGTGTGGGGGAGTTCTGCCGATGATGTCTATGTCGTAGGCGACTCTGGTATTTTTCATTTCGACGGAATTAAATGGTCCCGTGGGTATGATAGTCAATCCAACGGCGTGGGAGTCATCCAAGATATTTGGGGAAGCGCAGCAGATGATGTTTACGCTGTTTATGGCAATGGGGTTCTTCATTTCGATGGGGCCGACTGGACTGCTGAGGAAACGCCTGTCAAGTGGGGCTATGCTATTTGGGGTAGTGGACCCGAGGATATTTACATTGTTGGCAGCAATGGAATGATGCAACATTTCGATGGACATGCCTGGACGCCAGTCTATCATCAGTTGACGACGATAGATCTGAAGGACATCTGGGGAAGTGGACCTGATCATATTTATGTGGTGGGTGGCGACAGAAATATAGGGCGTCCCGGTGTCATTTTGCATTTTGATGGCGTCCAGTGGTCGAAAATCGATGATGGTATCCGGGGCGTCAAGGGATTCTTTGGCGTGTGGGGCAGCGGCAGGGATCTCGTGTATCTGGTGGGCGAGGAGGGACTGATGCTGGCTCATTGGTCAGGCGGCTGGTATAAGGTGTCCGATCACCCAACGGTGAACCATCTAGAAGCCGTCTGGGGATCATCATCCCGAGATATTTGGACGGTGGGGAAGTATGGAACCATCATCCATGAAGTGGATGGGAAATGGACGCCTGTTGCCAACGGAATCACGAACCACAAGGTTTCATCGGCTTGGGGAACAGATATCGATGATTTCTATGTGAGCTCATATGATGGCTTCATCTATCATTTCGACGGCCAGGATTGGTCCAGGATGATCGTGGAAGGCGCCCCTGCAGGCCTATCAGATGTTTGGGGGATCGATGCGAGTCATGTGTATGCCACCGGAGCTGACGGCACGATCCTTCAGCTCCAGGGGAGCCGATGGACGCAAACAGAGCAGCATATCACAGCCCAGGAGTTGAATGCGATTTGGGGAACGAGCCCCGATAATCTCTATGTCGTGGGAGAAGATGGCATCATTTTGCATTTCGATGGTCAGCAATGGCGTCAGGTGACGCATGGCTTTGGAAATTATTCGCTGTTTGATATTTGGGGGAGCGGCGCATCCGATATTTACGTCGCTGGCTATGGACGTATCCTCCATTTTGACGGCCAATCATGGACGGAAACGACAGATTCCTTCTCCTATCTTCGCGTTCTAAGCATTTGGGGAACTGGGGCAGATCATGTCTATGCTGGGGATTCATCTGGTCGGATTTATCACTACGATGGCCATGGCTGGACCAGGATGGCTTCCATCGGAGACTCGGTTCAGTCAATTTGGGGCACGGGGCCGGACGATATTTTTGTTGCGGGAGGAAACCGAATCTACCATTTTGATGGGACGCGTTGGTCGCGTATGACGCATGAAGTTAAGGAGGCGACGTTGCAGGACGTGTGGGGAGCTTCGGGCCAGGTTGTGGCAGTCGGTGGGATAGCAGAGAATGGTCGTTTGGTTCGCACGGGACTGGTGATGCGTTTCAATGGTCGAGAATGGAATGTCATCAGTCATGCGATCACGCATCGCAGTCTGCATGCTATCTGGGGCGATGGCCCGAACAACATTTACGCGGTGGGCGGAGAACGACGAACTGTGGGGGAAGTGCTTCATTATGATGGTAATACCTGGACAAGAATTTTAGAAACAGATAAGGAGTTGTTGGATGTTTGGGGTGTGGATGGCGGGCATATTTATGTGGTGGGAGAGGGCCCGACGGCACTCATGTACGACGGGCATACCTGGAGTCAGGTGGGAGAGGCTCCTCCGGACGACTATTGGCTGACCTCGGTATGGGGCAGCTCGCCTGATGATCTCTATGCTGGGGGAAATAATCTGTATCATTTTGATGGCGCCCAATGGCGTCCAATTCCAACCGACCCGTATTTTTGGCAGGATATCTGGGGTTCCAGCGCCGATGATATTTACGCAGTGGCTTTAACGGGATATATCCTGCATTACGATGGGGCGACATGGACCCCAGTGAGAACAGATGAACTAAACGAGGGATATGATTTATACAGCATCTGGGGGAATTCCGCTCAGGATATTTACATAGCTGGTTGGGAGAACATACTCCACTTCGATGGAACAGATTGGCGCCAAGAGAACGACACTCGTTTCAACCCCCGAGGAGTTTGGTCGGGGGTGTGGTCGGATCCCCTGGGCGACGTGGTCGCGGTTGGCTCTGATGGCGCGATCATCACACACTCGGTCATCTCATTGGATAACTCTCAATGGCTTCCCTTGATTGCACATTAACCTTTTCTAATCATCACTTCACTCAACGAGAGGCAAGATCATGGACATCAACAAAGCCAATGCCGAAGCAGTCGGTCGTATGATGGAGGCCCGGCCCGTGCTGGTAGGCATGGGCAAAGCCATCGACGTCATTCCCGGCATGCACGAAAACCTGCTGCTGCACGCGGGCCCGCCCATCGACTGGGATCGGGCGTCCGGGCCCATGAAGGGCTCGATCACCGGTGCGCTCATCTTCGAAGGTCGGGCCAAAAACGAGGCCGAGGCCGAAGCCCTGGTCAAGTCGGGCGAGATCAAGCTGGAGCCCTGCCACGAGCATCAATCGGTGGGCCCCATGGCTGGTCTCACCTCGCCCAACATGGAAGTCTACATCATCGAAAACAAGACCCACGGCAATCTGGCCTTCAGCAACATGAACGAGGGCTACGGCAAGGTGCTGCGCTACGGCGCCTACGACCAGGAAGTCATGGATCGCCTGCAGTGGATGCACGAGGTGATGGCGCCGGTGCTGAAGGAGGCCATCGATCTGGCGGGCGGCGTGGACATCAAAGCGCTGCTGGCCGAGGCCCTGCACATGGGCGATGAGGGCCACAACCGCAACAAGGCGGGCTCCATTCTCTTCCTCAAGGCCCTGGCTCCCAGCATTGCCAAGGCTGCGCCCAGCGCCGATGTGGCCGCGGACATTCTCAAGGCCATTGGCGACAACGCCCTGGCTGTGCTGAACCCCGTCATGGCCGCGTGCAAGGCCATGGCCGATGCCGCGCACGGCGTGGAGGGCAGCACCGTGGTCACAGTCATGGCCCGCAACGGCACCGATTTCGGCATCCGCGTCAGCGGCCTGGGCGATCGCTGGTTCACTGGGCCTGTGGGCATGCCCAAAGGCCTCTACTTCCCTGGCTTCACCGCCGAAGATGGCAGCGGCGACATCGGCGACAGCACGATTACCGAGACCGCGGGCATCGGAGGTTTTGCCATGGCCGCCGCCCCCGCCATCGTTACCTTTATCAGCGGCACGCCGCAGGACGCCATCAACACCACCATGGAGATGTACGAAATCACCACCGCGGAGCACAAATACTTCAACATCCCCTTCCTGGGCTTCCGCGGCACCCCCACCGGCATCGATATCCGCAAAGTCGTCGAGACCGGCATCACCCCGCGCATTAACACCGGCATCGCCCACAAAGACGCGGGCGTGGGCCAGATCGGCGCGGGCCTGGTGCGACCGCCGATGAACATCTTTGAAGAGTCGTTGCTGGCATTTGCCGAGAAGTATGGATTTTAGAAAATCAATGATTAATGATTGATGATTAAAGATTGGCGAGGTTTGGCCGATGCAAAGTTATGAAGACGTCAAGATGTTGCAAGATGCTGAAGAACTTGCGGATGGCGTCTGGCAACTTGTCTCGCAATGGGACAAATTTGCAAAGGATACAGTTGCCGCGCAATTCGTGCGGGCGGCGGATTCCGTCGGCGCTAACATTGCTGAATCCTACGGGCGATTTCATTATGGTGAGAAAATTCAATTTCTATACTATGCCCGAGGAAGTGTTTTTGAGACGAAATACTGGTTGAATCGAGCACTCGAACGCAAGTTGATATCGACCGAAGCCCACCGAATTCATGCTACCAGGCTGACAAACATTGCCAAGCAAATCAATGGGTTTGCTCAACATCTCAAAATGCGTCGTTATAGAGGAAAATCCAACTCCGTTTTGAAAGAAGATGGCCCCGTTTACCGTACCTTTACTGATTCAGCAGAGGACACAATCTTTGCAGAACGGCATTTAACATGGATTGCTTTACATCACGACGGCGATTTTTCGTCTTGAAAGTCATTCGCAACGGCCCCTTTAATCTTTAATCCATTAATCATTAATCTCCATCGAAAGGAGTTCATCATGGACAGAGAAACCCTCATCACCACCCTCTCCTCCGCCAAAGTCTACGATTTGGCTCAGGATTTGAGCATCTTCACCCCGCCTTTCCCCGGCGATAAGCCTCTGGAGATCACTTTCTTCAAGCGTGTGACCGGCGCGTATCATGGCGGGCCCGGGGCCAACGGCCAGTTCATCAAGTGGAGCAACACCACCGGCACGCATCTGGTGGGCGAACGGGCCTATCACTCGGGCGGTCGGGCCCTGGCCGACATCCCCCTGAAAGACCTGATGGGCCGCGGCGTGGTGGCGGACATCTCCCATCTCGTCTCCGATTATAGCGTCTACACGCCCGAGATGATCGAGAGCGTCGTCGATGTGAAAAAGGGCGATATCCTCATCATCAACACCGGTTACCACCGCTACTCGTGGGATCAGCCCGACATCTTCAATCCCAACGCCCAGGGCGGCGTGGAGAGCAAGGAATTCGGCTTCCTGGTGCGACATCCGGGTCCCAGCCTCTCCTTCTACAAATGGATTATCGAGAAGGAACTGAAGATCGTGGGCGTGGATTGCGGGCTGCTGGAACATCCCATGAACACCCTCATCCGCACCATGCACCCCACCGAGTTCGCCAAGGCCGAAGCCAAACTCAAGGCCGAGCATGGCAAGACCTGGGAGGAGATGTATCCACCCGAGGAATACTACAAGCTGCTACACATGGCCGTGCCCAAGGCCCACATCCTCTTCGCCGAAAGCATCGTCGGCCAGATCGATGAGCTACTCAACCAGCGGGCCTGGTTTATGATGCTGCCGCTGCCCTTCATGGAGGTGGAAAGCTCCTGGATGCGTCCGGTGGCCTATCGCCCGCCCGAAGGCATGGACGAAGAGGCATTTTTCGACCTGATGGACAGCGTCGAGGTGCTGGATTTCACCCTGCCTTTCAGCGTGCAGACCCCGCAATGGGCCAACTACGAGCCCCTGGTGGTCAAATATCTCAAACGCGTGGGCGGGCAGCCCTTCGGGCTGGGACGCAACACCGCGCTCTGCACCGCCAGCTTCCATCTGGCCACGCACATGGATGGCGAAATTCACTTCTGGTCCCGGGGCCGCACCATCGGCCAGGTGCCATTGGAACACTGGATCGGGCCCGGCGCCATCGCCGACATCTCCCACCTGGTGGATGATCTGGATGTGTACACGCCCGAGATGATCGAAAGCGTCGTGGATGTGCGGGAAGG
>JALSPL010000394.1 GCA_026985975.1 Anaerolineae bacterium
GGCAATGTCATACGAAACGTTTTCGACAAATTGATCGTGGTCCATGGACGGCGGTTCCGGCGGCTTTGTTTTGCCGCCCAGAATCCCCTCGAAAGGATGGGATAGCTGCTCCTCGGCGAAAAGCGCCTCGGCCGCCAGCTTGTCGGCTTGGGTCACCTTGATGGCGTTGGGATCTACGCCCGGGCTCATGGCCTGGGTGGCGACGATCTCGTATTCGATGAGCAGCGTGCTGTATCCTTCGGTTGCCGGAATGTTCCACACCTTGGCCGAATAAAGCTGCGCCACGCCCGTGCCGATGAGAAATACAGCCGCCAGGGTCAGCGCCACGCTGATCACCTTCCACTTGGGCTTGGCCGCATGTTTGCCGCTGGCCGGAATCACCTCATAGCCCGAAAAGCCCAGCATGGCGCTGGACATGGAGCGGAAGAAAAGCTGCATGATGACCACCGTGCCCAAGGCCGCCATATCCCGCTGCGCCCGCACCACATTTTCGACCACATTGGCCGCTTGCAAGCGCCGAATGATGCCCTCGGTGAGAAAGGCCCATTCCGGATGCACCGCCGATTCCACGGCCACCAGGCTCAGTGCGCCCAGCGTGAACAGGGTGAAGGCGCCGCCGCCGATGAGGAACAGCGGCACCGCCTTTTTCGGTCCCATCAGCACCAGCACCACCATGATGAAAAAGGCGAAAAATTCGGCCAGCAGGATGCGATAGGGCGCCATTTCCGGCATCACAAGCATGGTCACATCAGCGGCGGAGATGGAGCTAATGATGATGGTCAGCACCGCATCCACGAAGAAGAGGCTGGTGCCCACCCAAGAAAGCCAGCGCAGCCATTGCGGGCCGATGGCCTCGACCATAGGCCCGCTGCCGCCGGCGTTGGGACGCAGATAACTGCCCGCCTTGTAGGCCGGGACGATCCCGAAATAGAGGAGGACGGACAGCACGATGAACGCCCAAATGGCGATCTTGTGATAACCCGCCGCCCCGTGAATGGCCAACAGCGTCTGATAGGCGGCCACGCTGAACGCATCGGCCGCGATCTCGAAAATCAGCGCAAAAACGCCCAGGCCCGTGCCGCCCAACAATAACCCCTCGACCAAAAGCTTGGGGAGTTTCTTCTTTGCCTCCTGGCGTTCCGGTTCCGAAACATAGCTTTTCAGCAGCATATTCAAGTCCTTTTACAATGAAGTGGCTTACAAAATGAAGACTTTGATAGCAACAAAAAAAATAAAAGGTCGCCCGCCATGCAGCGCCTTTTCACAGAACAATAGCGTTCTTGGTTTTCCCGGTGAGATGAAGGATAATCGGGATATTCAAAACACACCCATACGATATACCAAAAAGTTCGAGAGTTAGCAAAACCCCCTCTTCAAAATATCTATGATGGAAACAAAAAACGCATCCTTTTCTCACTTCGATCCTGAACTCGGCGTGCTGGAAGTCGCCAGTCCCGATGATGTGGATTTCGACAAAATGCCGCTGATCCCGGCCATCGTGCAGGACGCCCGCACGGGCCTGGTGCTGACCCTGGCCTACATGAATCGCGAGGCCCTGGCCCGCACGCTGGCGACGCGGCAGACGGTCTTCTGGAGCCGCAGCCGCCAGCAGCTATGGCGCAAGGGCGAAACCAGCGGCCATGTACAGGATGTCGTTGCCATCAGGCTGGATTGCGATGGCGACGCCTTGCTGGTGCTGGTGCATCCGCACGGGCCCGCCTGCCACACCGGCGCCACGACCTGCTTTTATCGGAAGATGGGCCCAGGTGCAACGCACTTGTAATTTGCGTTTCGGCGTTGAACAGAGGGCCTCCTGACGTCGCGTGGGGCGGGATATGATCGGGTTCGCAAGTGCGCCGCACCTTTTCGCGCCTTACTCCCACCATTCGCACATGCCCATGGCCTGCTTCCAGGCGGCGATGGCGGTTTCGGCGGCGGCTTCATCCAGCGGCGCCAGGGGCGAACGCGGCCGCCCTGCCTGATAACCTCGGTAATTCAGCAGCGCTTTGATGGCGGGAATGCCCATGGGACCGATGACGCCGTGCAATTCGGTGATGGCCCGCTGCAAGCCCGCGGCCCGGGTCAGGTCTTTGGCCTGCACCGCTTTCCACAGCGCCACCATCAGCTCCGGCACGATGTTGCCGAACGCGGTGATGCTGCCGGCCGCGCCCATGCTCAGCGCCGGATAGGCGAGATTGGGGCTGCCCGCGAACAGGGTGAAGTCTTCATGCTCCTGAATGCCGATTTGCAGCGCTACGCGCTTGAGGTCGCCCGATGAATCCTTGATGCCGACGATGTTGGGGTGCGCGGCCAGCTCGGCGATGAGCGCGATGGGCAGGTCGTAGGCGGTGAACGCGGGCACGGTGTAGATGAGGATGGGAATGGGGCTTGCTTCGGCCAGGGCCAGAAAATGGCGGCGCTGGGCGTCGATGTTGCCGCGAGTGTAATAGACGGGCGTCACCACCAGGGCCGCGTCCGCACCATCTTCCGCCGCCCAGGTCAGATTGCGCAGGGTCTGGCTGGTGCTCTCGGCCCCGCATCCGGCCAGGATGAAGCGATCTTCGGGGATGGCCTCGCGGGCGGCCCGGAGCACGGCCCGGCGTTCGTCCGCTTCCAGATACATGAACTCGCCGGTGCTGCCGAAGATGAGAAAGCCATGCACGCCCGCCTTCAGCCAGCGGGCGATATTGCTTTGCATGGCCTCGGGCGAGGCTTTTTCGTCGATGAACGGCGTGACGCAGGCGGGCACAATACCGTGGAGTTTCATTGGAACGGCTCCTTTTGAATTTGCTGAGATGGAATAAGATGCAATTGTGAGTCGCCTGAAAAAAGTCTCACCACGGAGGCGCAGAGGGCGCGGAGGAAGAAAAAGGTAGAGGTTCGGAGGTCTTTTCTCTGTGAACTGCCATGATTTTCTCCGTGTTCTCCGCGTCTCCGTGGTAGGATAACCTTTTTTCAGCGGAACCAATTGTGGGCGGGCTGACGGATTTTGAATCAAACGCGGGGTATGCTATGGTGTTAATTCATCCACCATTCAAGGAGATTGCATCATGATCAACGCCAAAAAACATCCTGATCGACATAAAGAGGAGTTGCCCGCGGGCAAAAGCGTGGCTTTCTGCCGCTGCTGGCAGTCGGGAAAATTCCCTTACTGCGACGGCACGCACCGCAAGCTGAACGCCGAGAATGGCGATGCGGTGGGACCGGTCATCGTCACGGCCCTCGCTGCGGATTGATCTCAGGGAGCAATCGTCGGTTTGTTGGGCGGTTGCTCCGTTTCATCGATTTCGGGCAGGGGCAGACGGAGTTTGCGCAGGACGTCATCGAAGCCCGGGATGTAGGGCGTGGCGCATTCCTGAAAGTTGGCCAGTAAGGCGTTGAGCTGTGCGCCGAACAGGATGACGACGTTGGTCAAAAAGAAATACAGCATCAGCGCCATCACCGCAGCGATGGCGCCATATACGACATTGAAATTCGAAGCGCCGGAACTGAGATACCACGAGAATCCATAACCCAGGATGACCCAGACCAGCGATGTGAAAGCTGCTGAGAGCAGAGCGATGCGGGAGGGCGGGCGACGGCTGGGGACATAGCGCATCATCAGGAAGAAGGCCAGGGTGGCCATGATGAAAACGGCAAAATCGCTGGCCAGGACGTTCAGCGTGGCGTTGAGGTAGCCGGGCAGGCTGATGGGAAGGAAGTTGATGATGAAGGATGAGAGGCCCGCCAGAAGCAATAACAAAAAAAGAGCGGGTACGGTGAGCAGGATGATGATGACGCCAATGCCCCGCATGACGAAAGAATTGTGGGTGTATGCTTTGGAATGGATCAGATCAATCGCCGAAAGCAGGCCGCGCAAAAAACCGGTGGCCGACCACAACAGGGTGATGATGGCGATGATGCTGGGGACAGTTCGCGTAGCGATGACATCTTGCAATAAATCGGTGATGATCTTCGCTCCGGCCGGGATCAGGCTGATAACGGCGTCAACGACCGCCTGCTGTTTGGCCGGATCTGAAAGGATGAATCCAAGCAGGCTGGAGATGAGTATCAATAACGGGAAGATGGAGAAAATCGCGTAGTAGGTGAGGGCGGCCGCGCGCAAAAACAACTCATTCCTGACCATGTTGTAATAGAAGCAGCGGATAAATTTTATGGCGCTTATCGGCAAAATCAGGCTCCTGTCGTGTTGATATACTGCAAAAAGCTGACGACATCTTCTCGGCTCAGTATCCCTGTCATGACGCCGTTTTCCACCACCAGCACCTGATTGACGCCCTCGCGATCCATGTCCGAAAGGGCGGTCCACAGGTCATCGTCGGGGTGGACGGTTATGGCCTCCGCCAGCGGGATCATCGCCTGGGCCGCCGTTGTAAGAGGCCACTGGGATTTGGGGACTTTGCGCAATTGATGGATGGTGAGGATGCCCGCGGCGTTCCCCGCCTTTTGAACGATGTAGGCGCGCTTGCCGCCATTCAAAAAGTGATGTTCGGCCAAAACGTCCAGCGTGATGTGGGCGGGCAAGGTGGTCAAATCGGTGGACATGGCCTGTCGGACCGGATAGCGAGAGAGGATATCCCGTAATTTCTGTTGTTGCACCTGCGCCACAGCCGCACTCTCCAGGAACCAGCCGATGAAGGCCATCCACAAGCCGTTGTAAAGGTCGCCCGCGAAGATCATGGCCAGGCCCATGACGATAAAGCCGTAGGCGATAAAACGGCCAGTGTTGGCGGCGATGAGGGTGGCTTTGTGGGTATCGCGCGTGGCTCCCCAGATGAACGCCCGCAACACCCGCCCGCCATCCAATGGAAACCCGGGAATAAGATTGAACAGAAAGAGCATGAGGTTGAGGTAGCCCACATATCGGAAGATGGCCAGCAATTGCGGGATGGAGGCGGCCAATAGCGCCAGGGCGCTGAACAAAATCCCCAACATCAGGCTGACGATGGGCCCGGCGATGGCGATCCAGAATTCGGAGCTGGCGCTTTTGGGCTCCTCCTGAATCTGGGCGACGCCGCCGAAGATAAAGAGGGTGATCTCTCGCACCGGAATGCGGTAATGCCGGGCGGCGGTGGCGTGTCCCAGTTCGTGCAAAAGCACGCTGACGAAAAGCAGAATCGCGGCCAGCGCCCCGATGGCCCAGTATTCCCATGAAGCCCAGCCGGGGAACTGGGCGGGAAAATAGCTGGCTCCCAAACTCCAGGTGAGGAGAACGAAGATGAGAAACCAGGAATAATCCAGACCGATGGGGATGCCTGCTATGCGAGCGATGCGCAGATGTTTGGATGTCATGGTCGTCAGCTCACTGAGTGGCGGATATTTTCGTAATCATCCCAATCTTCGGCGATGAAGGCGATGAGGAGTTCGGTCAGGCCCGCGGGCGCTTCGATCATGGGGCTGTGGCCCGCATCATGCAGAATTTCGAGATTGCTGGCTCCGGGGATGGCCAGCAGTGTGAGATGCGCCTCTTTCTCTTCCAGCATGATGTCATCTTCTCCCCGCACGATCATCACGGGCAAGGTGAGACGACGCAGCCTGTCGCCCGGTCGCCACGCGTCCAGCCCGCGGGCGATGGCGGGCAGGGTGAGGGGGGCCAGCGAAGCTGCGTCGGCCAGAAAACGGGCGAATTCAGGCCCCTCTGCGTCCAGATGCGGGGCGCTGGCCCGCAGCATGTCGGTCAGCATATCGGGCTCGGAGGTCATGCGCTCCAGCAGCGGGTAGGCTTCTGGCGGGGTTTGCACGCCCGCGGCCGGCACCGGCCCGATGAGCGTCAGCGTGTTCACCCGCTCCGGGGCCATGAGCGCAAACTCGATGGCGACGGGCGTGGCCGTGCTGTGAGCGACCAGATGCACTTGCTCCAGCGTCAACGCATCCATCACGGCGATGAGGTCGCGCAGGCGGGCGGGGACGCTGTAGCGCTCCAGGCCCTGGGGCCGGTCCGAATCGCCGTAGCCAATGGCGTCATAGGCGACGCCGCGCCAGTCCGCGGGCAGCCGGGCCAGCACCGGCTCCCACCAGCGAGAGGAGCCGAGATTGCCGTGCAGGAAAAGCAGAATCGGCTTCTTGCCAGGCTTTTCCCGGTAATGGAAATTGCCGCGATCACTTTGGAAAAAAGGCATGTTCGTATTCGTCTCTGTTAGCGTCGATGAACTGGATGACGAGTCGGGCGTATGCTTCGGGCATCTCCCGATGTGGCGTGTGACCGGCGTCGACCACCGCCAGAGTGGCGTTGTCGAGTCTGCTGACAATCTTCTGGCTGTGGCTGAGGGGAAAGAATGTATCTCGTCTGCCATGAATGACGAGGACGGGAATGTGGCGGATGCGATCCAGGGCTGCGCTGTCGTCCCAGGCCGCGAAAGCCGGATCCAGCCAGCGTTCCCGCCACCGCCGGATGACCGCGTGCGCCTGGCGGCCATGTGCCCGCCGCATGGCTTTGATGAATCGCGGGTCCTGCCCCAGGGTTTCCTGGAATTGCTGAAAGCCCTGCGCCAGATGTTCCCGTTCATACCACATGTGCGGCGATTCCGCCACTACCAGAATCACGCGTTGGGGGAATGCCGCGGCAGTGAGCAGGCTGATGGCGGCGCCATCACTGTTCCCGAGCAGCGCTGCTTGCTCCAGGCCCAGCGCGTCCATCAGGGCGATGAGATCATCCCGGTCGCTGTGCAGATAATCCAGCGGCCAGCGCGCCAGCGGATCGGAGCGCCCGAAGCCTGGCCGGTCATAGGCAATGGCCCAATAGCCCGCGTCCGCCAGTCGCGGCATGAGATAGCGCCAATCGCGCGTCGAGCCGGTGGCGTTGTGCAGCAGGATGACGGGCGGGCCCTGGCCCTGGGATTGATAAAAGACGCGATGTTCTCTGAGTTGGACAAATGGCATGGGCGTGGGATAGAAAAAGCTGGGGGCAACGATTGCGCTTGTCTGATTATAGAGCCCCGCACAGCCTTTCGCAACCGATCGAAACCATGATGTTTTGTTGCGCATCATGGTTTGGTTTGCTATGCTACTGAATCATTTTACAGATTTTTCAGCGGTGGAAATCCCGCCTTCCCGCCGCGTTTTGCGCATCATCGATGGAGCAAGCGATTCTATGCGATTCGAGGAATACAAATTTCTGGTTTATTCCGACCTTTACCGGCTCATCGGTCGCAGCAATCTGCGGGCGCTGATTCGGTTTGTGCTGCGCGGGGAGTCCTTCAAGTATGTTTTTTGGATGCGCACTTGCCAATACGCCTCTTCCAACCGCTGGCTCCGCTTTACGCTGCTGCCTCTGGCCCGCTTTTTTCTGCACCATCTCAAATATAAGTTGGGCATATCCATTCCCTATACAACACACATCGGCCCCGGGTTTTACATCGGCCATTTTGGCGGCATCGTGGTCAATAGCCATAGCATCATCGGCAAAAATTGTAACATGTCTCATGGCGTGACGCTGGGGCAGGCCAACCGCGGCGAGAAGAAGGGCTATCCGCAAATTGGCGATAACGTTTATATCGGGCCCGGCGCCAAGATTGTGGGCAATGTCAGGGTCGGGAATAATGTGGCTATTGGCGCCAATTGCGTGGTCACCAGAGATGTTCCGGATAACGCCGTGGTTGTCGGCATTCCCGGCCGGGTCATCTCCTACAAAGGCTCCACCGGGTATGTTCTTTATACCGATTATGATGAGAGCTGATTGTGGGCCTCATCTGGCTGAGGCTGGGGCCGCGTTGCGGGCTTGCAAGCTCAGGAATGCGTTTTCCGCCAGGACTGCCAGGGTGTAGGCGGCGGCGGCGATGATGATGCCGGGAACGGCGAAGAATTTCAGGCCCGCCAGCATGACCAGCACCAACACGCCGACATTGATGGTGACGGCCGCGGAAATGGGGCGGGTTTTGCGAACATGAACCAGCAATCCCCGCTGCAAGGCGATGGTGAAGGCCAGTATGGCGGTGGGGGCGATGATGAGGGTTGGCCACGGGGCCAGCGCCACCAGGTCGGCGGGCAGACCCGAGATAACGCCGTACCAGATGTCATCAAGCGGGGTGATGGCGATGACGGCCATGATCAGCGTTGCGGCGCTGCCCACCAGCAGGGCAAAACGACGCAATGCGGCCCGGGCGTCGATGTGATGGGCCAGAGCCACCACCACCTCCTGATAGGCGAAACCGATGCTGCGGAAGAGGAAGGCCAGCGAGTTGAGCACCGGCCACAGCGCCAGAGATTCGATGGGCAGGCTGCCCCGGCTAAGCCCAAAGGCGAGGATGGGGCGTCCGACGAAGTTGATGACGTTGGTCAGGGCCAGGGGAATGTAAAATTTGCTGAGATAGCGCAGGCTGATGCGATCTTCGGGCGGTTCCAGTTGGCTGAGCGGGCCCTGCAAGATGGGGCGGGTGTAAAAATAGGAAACGATCGCCCCTGTTATGACGCCGGCGATGAGGGACAGGCCCGCCAGGGGCGCTCCGGGCAGGATGTGGAAGTAGCCGCCGATGATGGCGACGCCTGCGGTGGCGATGAGTCGCAGCACCATGGTGAATCCCACCTGATCGGTGTATCCGAACCGGATCATGACGCCTTGCCACAGGCGACGGTAGGCCACCACTGCGGACCAGGGAAACATGATGAGGAAGGTCTGGCGGGAGGGCTCAACGAGCTGTGCGGGCGCACCGATGAGGACATCCACCAGGAAGTTGTAGGCGGGCGTAAGCGCCACCAGCAGATGCAGCGCCGTAATGCCGACAGATAGCAGTGTAGTGAAGCGCAAAAGCTGCCCGTAGGATTGTTTGCCTTTGGCCAGGGCTGTACTGGCTGTTAGCAGCATGATGATGGGGCCTTCGATGAGCAGGGCCAGCGAGAAGGTGATGCCGAAGGCAGCCAGTTGTTCTTTGGGCTGGGGCAGGCGGGCGACGACTGCAGCCAGGATGGGCTGCTCCAGAGCCATCATCACCCACATCAGGGCCAGGGGCAGCCAGAAGCGGAAGATATAGCGTTGGGATAGAGGCATGAATGAAGTGAGAGAGTCAGCGGTGATGGCGTGCAATGCGGGCGGGATGATATGGCCCGCCCGATTATAGGTCTCTCGCAGCGCTTTCGCAACTGGCCCGACGTCGCTTTGCGTGTAGCGATTCATCGCCTCGCGGCGGCTTCTTGCGCCCGCGAGCATTATGCGCTGGCAGCAAGCCGGTTGCCCCGCCTCATGGCTTTTGCATA
>JALSPL010000395.1 GCA_026985975.1 Anaerolineae bacterium
ATGATCTGACCGCCGCGGTAATCATAGGAAGGGTTGGTCTGGGCGAAGGCCAGCAACGTCCGCAATTGTTCGTTTTCTGTTTCCACTTCGGCCAGCCGCAGATTTTCGACGGTGAGCCGGTTGGCCAGGTCTTCGAGCTCGGCGTTGCGCTGGCGTAATGTGCTGATTTCGCGCACAGCGTCCACGCCGCCGTCCACCAGGGTTTTGGCCTCGGTGAAGAGGATGGCGGGCGGTTTGAGTGCGGTGTGGATGATGTCGTTGGCCGGGCCCAGATAACCCGTTAGATCCAGAATGATGATCAAAATCGCCCCCAAAATCACTAAGGGGAGGATAAGGGGGCGTAAACGGAGATGCTGCATGAGGTCGATTATAGAAGGTGCGATGCACTTGAAACGAGTCTTGTCGACTCAGGCTGATCAGGCTCATTTGTTGGGCATTTCGATAGCCTGGCGCTTTTCGCTCGAAGTGCGTCGCTCCTGGCGCGATGGCGTCACATGATGGGCCCGCGCCACTGGGTGTCGGCGAGCACCTTTTGCAGGGTGGGCAGATCTTCCAGCACGGCCTGAGCGCCGCGGGCGACGCAGCTCATGGGGTCCTCGGCCACGTACACATTCATCTTGGTCTCTTCGCTCAGACGTTCGGGCAAGCCCTTGAGTAAGGCGCCGCCGCCCGCCAGCACGACGCCGTATTCCATCAGATCGGCGATGAGTTCGGGCGGGGTTTCATCCAGGGCGCTGCGCACAGAATCGACGATGATGTTGACCGAGTTGCTCAGGGCTTCGCGCACTTCCACCGAGCTGATGAGCACTTCTTCGGGCAACCCTGTGATAAGATTGCGCCCGCGTAGCGGGAAAAGCTGCTCTTCTTCCAGAGGATAGGCGGAGCCAATGGCGATTTTGGCCCGTTCGGCCATGCGCTCGCCGATGACCAGGTTGTATTTCTGACGGGCGTAGTTGATGATGTCTTCGTCCATTTCATCGCCGGCCACGCGCACAGAGCGGGAAACGACAATGCCGCCCAGCGAGGCCACGATCACTTCGGTGGTGCCGCCGCCGATATCCACGACCATGTTGCCGCGAGAGCTGGTCACATCCAGGCCGGCGCCGATGGCTGCGGCCATGGGTTCTTCGATGAGAAAGACTTCGCGGGCGCCGGCATTGATGGAAGCGTCATAAACCGCCCGTTTTTCCACTTCGGTCACGCCCGAGGGCAGGCCCACCACCACCCGCGGGCGGGGGATGAGCATGAAGATTTTATCGTGCACCTTGGTGATGAAGTATTCCAGCATCTTTTCGGTGACGTCGAAGTCGGAAATAACGCCATCGCGCAGCGGGCGGATGGCGACGATATTGGCGGGCGTGCGGCCCACCATTTCTTTTGCCTCCCGGCCAATGGCCAGGACTTTTTTTGTGTTCTTTTCGATGGCGACGACGGAAGGTTCGTTGATGACGAGACCCTTGCCGCGTACAGAGACCAGGGTGTTTGCCGTGCCCAGGTCAATGCCGATATCAAGAGAGAAGAGGCCAAGCAGCCAGTCAAGAGGATTGATCACGCGGGGATTCTCCTAGGGGCCTTGCGAATTGATGCGCATGGTGGTGATATGCACAGCAGAAGATTATAACATAGGGAGGGCGGCTCAGAGCAAAAGTGCAGTCGTGCAAAGTTTGATGTCGGGAACGCTTCTCCTGTCATTTTGAAACCTCGTCATGGGTTTGATATACTTGTACATCGTCTTTTCCCCTATTCACCAGAGAGGAGTCAATTTGATGTGGAATGAATTCAAGGAATTTTTGAAGCGCGGCAATGTGATGGATATGGCCGTGGGCATTGTCATCGGCGCAGCTTTTGGCGCTGTGATCAAAGCGTTGGTGGATAATGTAATCATGCCGCCTATCGGTCTGCTGCTGGGAGGCGTGGATTTCACCAATATCATGTCTGTGCTGAAAGCGGGCGATCCCGCCGGCCCGTACGCCACGCTGGCCCAGGCGCAGGATGCGGGCGCAGTGGTGATTGCATGGGGCGTTTTCATCAATGCCGTTATCAGCTTCATCATCGTGGCCTTCGTCATTTTCCTGTTGATTCGCTATTACAACAGGCTGAACAAAGAGCCCGAACCGGCCCCGGCGGAGCCCACCACCAAGGAATGCCCCCACTGCCACATGGAAATCCCCATCGCCGCCACGCGCTGCCCCTATTGCACGACGGATTTGACGGAATAAGCCATCAGGTTTCCCCTAACCTGGCCGGGCCAGAACCAAACAGGAACACAGAGTTTCACAGAGGTTGCCAGAGGACCACAGAGAAATCTCTAAAAATCCTCTGTGAAGCTCTTGATTTTCCTCTGTGGCTCTCTGTGTAACTTTTTGTTCCGCGTACAAGAATTTCACTGTCAAGATACTATTTTCTATCATTCGTCTTCGGCGAAAGGCCCGTTGTAGCCCATCTCCCGCAGCCAGCGTTTATCTTGCTCGCTGAGTGGGGCGCTGGCCAGCAGGTCGGGGCGGCGTTCCAGAGTGCGCTTCAGGGCTTGCTGACGACGCCACTGGGCGACCCTGGCGTGATGACCTGATGTCAGCACTTCGGGGATAGTCCACCTGCGGAATTCGGGCGGGCGGGTGTAGTGCGGGCCTTCCAGCAGGCCCGTGGCGTGAGAATCCTCGGCCGCGGCGCGCTCGTAGCCCAGCGCGCCCGGCAGCAGCCGCACCACCGCGTCGGTGATGACCATGGCCGCCAGTTCGCCCCCCGAGAGCACATAATCCCCGATGGATATCTCGTCGGTGACCAGATGCTCCCGCACCCGTTCATCCACGCCCTCGTAGCGTCCGCAGATGAAGATGAGGCGTTCGTGACGGGCCAGCTCCTCCGCCACCGTCTGGTTGAAAAGCCTGCCCTGGGGGGTGAGCAGGATGACCGGAGCCTCCTCTTCGCCCTTGATGGCCTCCACCGCCGCGAAGATGGGTTCAGGCTTCATGATCATGCCGCCGCCGCCGCCGTAGGGCGTGTCATCGGTGGTCTTGTGTTTATCGGTGGTCCAGTCCCGCAGATTGTGGGCGCGGATCTCGACCAGCCCCTTCTCTCGGGCGCGCTTGATGATGGACGCGTCGAAAACGCAGTCGAACATTTCGGGGAAGATGGTGATGATGTCGATGCGCATGGGATCAGTTCAGGATGTAGGGCAGGATGGCGTCCAGGCGCTCGACGCGCGTGGCCCGCACATCGGTGAACACCCGCCGCCAGTCCACCAGAATGGCGTCCAGGCCCGCTTCGCGGGCGCCCACGATGTCGGCGTAGTAATTGTCGCCGATGTAGATGGCTTCCTCGGGCCCGACGCCCGCCCGCTCCAGCGCCGCCTGGAAGATCTCGGGCCGGGGCTTCCACACGCCCACCTCGCCCGCGGCCAGGGTGAAGGCGAAGTAATCCGCGATGGCCAGCTTCTCCAGCTCATCGCCAAAGGGCTTGCCCCGGTTGGAGAGCACGCCCAGGGTGAGATGATGCGCCTGCAGCGCCGTCAGGACCTCGCGGGCGCCCGGGGTCAGCTCAGAGACAGGCTGGAAAACCTCTCGCATGTGGTCGCCAAAGACCTGCACCTCCGCCTCGTCCGCATGGGGGTGTCCGACCTTGCTCATCAGCCGGGTGAGAAAGCGATCCCACACCTGCTCCTGCCCATAGCGTTTGACATCCTCGATGATCTCGGGGCTTTGCGCCCAATACTCGTGCACCCAGCGTTCGGTGATGCGCCATTTGAAAGCATCCACCTCCAGGCCCATATCCAGCAGCGTTGTGTGCAGCGCATCCATGAAATGCGGGTTGGATTCCCGCAGCGTGCCGTCGAGATCGAAAATCACCGCCCGATAGGTCATGATCGCTCCTCCAGGGGGTGGGCGAGCTGGTTGGATTGTGCGACCATGCGTCGGGCCGTCACCGGATCGTTGCAGATGAGGCCATCTACGCCCAGCGCCAGCATCAGCCGATACATGGCCGGTCGGTCCAGCACGCCAAACCACACCCACACTTCACGCCCCGCCGCCCGGGCCTGGCGGATCATCCAGGGATTGATCATCACCATCTCGCCCATCAGGGCCACAATTTCGGCGTTGGCGGGACGGGTGGCGCTCACATTCCATTGATTGAGCCCGTAAAGCGCCGCCACCCTGACGCCCGGCTCCAATTCTTTCAGATGCTCCAGCGCATCCCAATCGAAGGATAGAAAGATGGTTTTTTCGACATAGCCGGCGCTGCGCACAATGGCCAGCGCTTCTTCTTCCATGCCCGGATAAAAGTTCATGGATTTCAGTTCGGGCAAGATGCCCATGCCCGTCCTGGCCGCCAGCGTTACCACCTCCTCGAACATCATGATCGGTTCGCCATTGGTGATGCGTAATGGATGGAGTTGCTCCCAGGTCATATCCTTGATGAAGCCTTTGCCGTCGGTCATGCGATTGACGGTGTCATCGTGCATGATAACCAGCACGCCATCCGCTGTGCGGTGCACGTCGAACTCGATCCAGTCGGCATGAACCAGCGAGGCGTTGCGAAAGGCCTGCTCGGTGTTTTCGGTCGCCAGGGCCGCTCCCCCGCGGTGGGCGGCGATTTGCACGGTTTGCGGCGCCGCGCCGCGCAACAGGCGAAACAAGATAAGGTTGAGCGCCGGAATAGTCAGCAACATGGCCAACAGGTTTCGGAAGGTTTTCATGAAAGACGTCCTGGCGGTTTTTTATGAGAAATTGGGGACGGTTATCAGACGTTGTGTGCATGAATCAGCTTCTTATTGTATCATTAGGTAATCTGAACGCCTAGCCGTCCCGGAACTTTCCGACCTGCGTCATTCCCAATTGGAGTTTTTCATGAAGATCAAAACAACTGATAGATATCATGCTGATGTGGACGCCGTCTTCCAGCATTTTACCGATTCTGAATTCATCAAGGCCCGGGCCGAGGCTATTGGCGGGCGCGATGTCGACGTCACGGTCGAAAATAAGGGCGGAACCGTTGTCATTACCGTCAACCGGGAAATCCGATCCGATGCGCCCGGAGCGCTCAAAAAATTTGTGCCCGAATGGAGCCATTCGGTGCAGGTCGAGACCTGGAAGGTGAACCCGGGCGGGCCTTATCTGGGCAAGGCCACGGTGAACGTGCAGGGCGTGCCGGTTTCGGTGCGCAGCCGCATGAAGCTGGCCGCGGGCAAAAACGGCGGCAGCGTCATGATGATCGAGACAGAGACCAGAAGCAGCGTGCCGCTGGCGGGCGGCAAACTGGCCTCCTTCGCGGCAGGCGCAGCCGAAAATACGCTGAAAGCGGAATACGCATTCAGCAAAAAGCAGATCGACGGTTGACCGATGCTGCTTTTCAAAAATAACGAGAAGTGGGTCAATCCCACATACGACAAGAAGGAAGAGATATTGTCCAGCATCAGCCACGGGTTCGGGCTGGCGCTGAGCATCGTTGGCTTTTTCGGCCTGATTTATTTGGGCCTTATCCGCGATAATATCTGGTTGCTGATCAGCTTCATCATTTACGGCCTCAGCCTGATTACGCTTTATCTGGCGTCGACGCTTTATCATGGCGTGCAGAAGCCCCGCATCAAACGCAGGTTGCGGGTGTTCGATCACATCGGCATCTATTTGCTGATTGCCGGAACCTATACGCCTTTCATGCTGGCGGGCATGCAGAACGGCATGAGCAAGCCCATGGGGTGGGGGATGCTGGCAGTGATCTGGGGCATGGCTTTCTTCGGCATCTTGTGGAAGCTGTTTTTTCTCGGGAAATTTGAGATATTGGCCGTCATTGGCTACATCGTCATGGGGGTGGCCGGCGTTGTGCTGATCCAGGACATGCTGGCGGCTGTGCCCGCGGAAACCATCATCTGGCTGGCCGTCGGCGGCGTCATTTACATCCTCGGCGTTATCTTCTACGCCATCGAGAAAATTCCCTATAATCATGTCATCTGGCACTTTTTTGTGATGAGCGCCAGCCTGGCCCACTTCGTGGCTGTTCTCACCCTATTGCGCTGAGGCATAGCCTGGCGCTGGCGACTTGAGTCGTCAGCGCAGGGTGAAAATACTGTCAAAAACTGTCAGGCGGCCCCAAGCAGGGCCGAATGATGGTTTCTGACAGGTTTTTGACGCTATACTTCATGGCGATGCTGGGAGATTGCCCGGCAGATTCGCGGCTCGATGCCACTGCGAAATCTTCAACCAGGAGAAACGACTATGCACATTGCCCGCAATTGGCGAATCAAAAAACAACGATACAGTCTTCATGGCGAGATTTGTCATCATTGTGGCGCCCACGTTTTCCCGCCTCGGGACGTCTGCCCCGAGTGCGCCAAGCCCGCCTATGATCCCGCCCAATTGAGCGGCGTGGGCGAGGTGTACAGCTTCACGACCGTTTACAATGCTCCCGAGGGCTTTCAGGCCCAGGCGCCTTATCCCCTGGCGTTGATCAAGCTGGAGGAGGGCCCCATGCTCACCGCCCAGCTCACCGACGTGGCGCCCGAAGAGATGGAAATCGGGATGAAGGTGGAGATGGTCACCCGCAAACTCAGCGTGGAAGGCGACGAAGGGCTCATCAACTATAGTTACAAATTCCGGCCCCGCATGGCTGCCGCCTGAGATCATTACGACATTGCCTCCTGAAAGCCGTCGGCTCGCCACCGGCGGCTTTTTTATTCCCCAACCAAGGCCCGCCAATCCAGCTTCTGCACTGTCTCGTGCAACATGTGATCATCGTCCACCACATGGAATTGCAGGTGGCGGAAGACTTGCTCCGCCAGGGCCCGCGTCGGCTCCAGGGGCGCAATCTCATCCCGACTGCCGTGATAGATGATGGCGGGGACGTCGCAGGGGTCCGGGGGATGATCGTCGAAGGGATGAAAAGGCAGGGCCGGAGCCAGGAGGATGATCTTCTGCACTTTGCGGGGCCGGGCGCAGGCGTAGAGCGCCGCCATCATGCCGCCATAGCTGGAACCAATGAGAATGTGGCCGTCGCCTTCGGCGAGGAGCGCCTCCAGCTTCGCCATGCGTTCGTCCAGGTCGCCGGGGAAATCGGGAGTGAGGATGTCGGGAAAGACGCGGCGCAGAAAAACGCCCTTGAAACCTTGTCCGCTGCTGATGAGACCGTGAATGAATAGCTTCATGCCCGAATTGTACCTCCGCGCGTCTCCCATGTAAAATGAGGCCACCCGCAAACTCTAATCTGAAATTCGATTTCCTCACATCCCAAAATGCCTGAACTTTCCTCTCTCATCCGGCCCGACATCGCCCGGATGGAAGCCTATACGCCCGTCAAACCCTTCGAGGCCCTGAGCCGCGAGATGGGCCGCGATCCCGCGGACCTCATCAAGCTGGACGCCAACGAAAACCCCTACGGCCCTTCGCCGCGGGCGTTGGCGGCGCTGGCGGATTATCCCTGGTATCACATTTATCCTGACCCGCAGCAGACCGATCTGCGCGCGGCCCTGGCCGATTATGTGGGCGTTGCGGCCGATTACATTCTGCCCGGCCATGGCGCCGATGAGCTCATTGACTATCTCTGTCGGGTGTTATTGCAGCCGGGTGATGTCATCATCAACTGTCCGCCCACCTTTGGCATGTATGATTTCGACGCCCGGCTCAGCTTGGGCCAGGTCATCGATGTTCCCCGCAACGAGGATTTTAGTCTGGACGTAGCGGGCGTCGAGCGGGCGGTGGAACAAGCGGCTGGCCGGGCCAAAATCCTGTTCCTCACGTCGCCCAACAACCCCGACGGCGGCCTGCTCCCCCTCGCTGATCTGGAGCGGCTGCTGGCGTTGCCGCTGCTGGTGGTGGTGGATGAAGCCTACATCGAGTTTGCCGACGCGGCCTCGGCGGCCCCGCGCGTGCCGGCGACGCCTAATCTGGCGGTGTTGCGCACCTTCTCCAAATGGGCGGGCCTGGCCGGCCTGCGTCTGGGCTATGGCATCCTGCCCCTGCCCTTGCTGGAAGCCCTGTGGAAGTTCAAGCAGCCCTACAACGTGAATGTGGCGGCGACGGTGGCGGGCCTGGCCAGTCTGAACGATCTGTCCACCCTGCGCACCCGCATCGCACAGTTGAAAGCAGAGCGGGAGCGTTTGTATGACGCGTTGGCGGAAATTCCCTGGCTGCATCCCCTGCCCAGCCAGGCCAACTTTGTGCTCAGTCGGGTGGAGGGACGATCTGCCGGAGCATTGCACCAGCAGTTGTTCCAGAAAGGCGTGTTGGTGCGCTATTACGACAAACCGGGCCTGCGCAATTTCATCCGCATCAGCGCCGGAAAACCGCAGCAGACCGACCAGTTGTTAAAGATTTTGAGGCGATTATGAGTGTATCGATGGAGAAGTTATCTCGTATGTCGTTGTGGCTGGCGTTGTTGCTGCTGTTGGCGGGGCTGATGGCCGCCTGCGCCAAAGATGCGCCCGAGACCATCCAGCGCACGCCCGTGGTCATCCATCTGAGCGCCACCGATACGCCCACAGCGCCCGAGGCTGTCGCTGCGCCCGTTGGGCGGGCGACCATGGCTCCCAGCATCACGCCCGAGCCGCCCATCCTCTTTCGCACCAACAAAATCCTGCGGGTGGCCAGACCGATTACCTATATCGACGACACATGCACCTACCTGCGGCTGCGCTGGGATCCCGCGAACGCACAACCGGGAACCATCATCGTGCCGGTGATGTATCATCGCGTGAAGCGCGCCCAGGGAGAGCGAGGCGTCGATCAGGCCTATTTCAAGCAGACCCTGCGCGAAGCGCACCGCCTGGGCTTTCAGACCATCACGGCCCGGCAAGCGGCGGATTTTCTGGAGCGTAACGCCAAGATTCCGCCCAAGTCGTTGATGCTTTTTGTGGATGATCGCCGCATCCCCGTGATCAAGGGCGATTTCATGCCTTTTCTCAAGAAATACGATTGGACCGTGATTTCCTCCTGGATTATCGCCAACGATGACGCCATTCCCGGCCTGTGGGAGCGTATCGAGGCGCTGCAGGCGACAGGTCATGTGGATGTGGAATCGCACAGCCTGCGACATGTCTACATCGTCAGCAGTACGCCCAAAAAGACGATTCGAGAGGAAATTACCGGGCCCATCCCTTATTTCGAGAAGCATTTCGGCTATCGCCCCATCGCCTACATCTGGCCCGGCGGCAACTACACGCGTTACGCTGTGCG
>JALSPL010000396.1 GCA_026985975.1 Anaerolineae bacterium
CTTCTTTTTCAGCAGCGGGCTGCATATCACAGTTTAACGGGTTCGCATAAGATTATGATTAGACGCGAACAACAAAACGCCCCGAAACATCGACATTTCGGGGCGTTGGAAAATCAATTAGCGGGCGAAGCTACGCTTCTTCGCTCTCCTCTGGAGATTCGGCTGCGTTTTCGCCTTCCAGGTCAGACGTTTCGTCCTGTTCCGATGTGATGGCGGCGACAACCGCGGCGACGTCGCCAGCGGCAGACCGGGCGACGGCCATGTAATCAGCGCCTTCTTTATCCGCAGCCAGGGCCTCGTATATCTGATCGCCCGCAGCGCTGGTGGTGAGTCGCTCGCTCACGACGCCCTCGGCAGTGGCCGCCATTCGTCCCTCGACAACGCCTTCATCAGTCACGGTGGTGCGTGAGCCGATCATGCCAGCATCAGTGACCGCAGCCTCGACGCGCTCCAACGCATCCTCGGTCAACTGCGTGCTGCTCATTTCCATGCCTTCCTTTCCGGCGGAGATGCGGCTGGTGTTGAGTCCTTCTTCGGAGGCGATGGCGCTCATGGCCACATCGCGGCCTTGGGCAAGCTGCTCGGCGATATCTGCAGCAATGGCGGCTTTCACAACCTCAGCGCCCTGGGCTTCCAGCGTCTCTTCCACCTGCTGCACCCATTTGTGCTCGATAACAGCCACGATGGCGGAACTGCCAGGGGTAAGGGCGTCGCTGATTTCAGTGATGTCTTTGGGGGCGAAGCGTTTGTTTTTCTCATGCTTGCCGATAAGTGCGCCGATGCCTGCGCCGGCTGCGCCAACGACCATTGCGGCACCGCCGGTGATGACGCCCAAAATGCCGCCAACAATGGCGCCGCCAATGGCTCCCTTGGTGGGAGTCAATTTGTATTCGCGGGTGTGCAATTTGCCTTTCTCATCCTTATGCATGATGATGGCAGTGTCGATACCGATCAGTTTCTCTTTCCTGGCGTCTTTCAATCCATCCAAAACCTTTTCCGCTGCATCCTCATCCGCAAATGCTGCAACAATAACCTGTACGGGGGCTTCCTGCGCCATGGTGCATCTCCTTTTAATTAAGTGGGGCGTTAGTCGTTAAATTAGATTGATTTCATAGAAAGTGCATCACTTCCCATGCACCATCATTCGTTTGATGCAGACTGTCCGATGCCAGTTACAGAATACTTGATGATGTCGGGCGTTTCATTGCGGTCACTCATGATGGTTCAGCCATGATTACAGAGTTCTGGAAATCACTGAGAGCCCGGCGTCAGCGTGAAATCGAATTCGCCTTTGCGAGGTTGGGGCTGCGCCCGCTGGCCCACGCTGTTGACGGGCAGCGCCAGGTAGTAGCCCTGCTGGCTGGCGTCGTCCAGAGGACTGTTGATGTCGGTGAAGGAGAGCGTTTCCCCTACATTGCCCGGCGTGACGTCGCCGAGTTTGGCTCCGACCGCGTCGGGCGTGAAGTAGGGCTGGTCGATGGCCCGCCACACCTCATAGCGCACAATGCTGCTGTCCTGGTGCGTCCATGTCAGCAGGATGTCCGAGCCAGAGATGCTGATGCTGAGATCGGTGAGGCTGGCGGGAATGGGGTCGAGGCCCGCGTCCCGGGTGGTGGTCTTGCCGCCCACCACGTAGATGGGCGCAGCCCCGCCATCGGCGTAGCCCGTCTTGGAGGCGCTGATCTCATACTCGCCCCAGTCGGTGGTGAATGTGTAGACGCCCGAGGCGTTGGTGGTGGTCGTCATCACCGTCGTGGCCGGGTCGCCCAGGGGATGCAGGGCTACGGTGACGTCGGCGACGGTCGCCCCGGTGAGGGTGTCGGTGATGACGCCGGTCAGCGTTCCCTGCTGCGAGAGGGATTCGATGGCGCTGCGGGCGTTGACGATGCCCCATCCGAAACCGTTGTTGGGAATATCCGCGACGCCATCGCCGCCGCAGCCCTGGGCGCTGGTCTCGGGATCGGCGGTGCGCATGAGGATGTGTTCGGTCATCTCCACCCGCCCCTTGAGGGACGGCTCGGCCGAGAGCAGCAAAGCTGTGACGCCCGCCACATGCGGCCCGGCCATGCTGGTGCCCGACATCGTCGTATAGCTATTGGTGGGATAGGCGGAGCGCACATACACGCCCGGGCCGCTGATGTCGGGCTTGCGGAAGGTCTCGCCGTTGTAGGTGACGGGCCCGCGGCTGCTGAAGCTGGCCAGATTATCAGAGCTATCGGTGGCGCCCACCGCAAAAGAGCGGGGATAGATGGCGGGCGGATCGTTGACGCTGCTACAACCGGAACCGGCGTTGCCCGCGGAGACCACCACCACGATGCCAGCGTCGATGGCTGCGTTCATGGCGGGTTCGATTTCCGGGCCGTCGCATTCTTCCGAGGGCGGGCAGCCCCAGGAGTTGTTGATCACATCGGGCGCTTTGGCGGGGTCGCCATCCACGTTGGGGTCGCCGCCGATGGGCCAGGGAGCCGTGAACCACTCGAAGCATTCGATGTAGGTGGAGGGGCGGCCGACGCCTTCTTCCATGTTGCGGCAGGCCATCCATTTGGCCCCGGGGGCGATGCCGATGGCGTTGTTGGCGCCTGCGGGCCAGGTTGGATCGCCGGGATCCATGTCGTTGCCCGCCATCGTGCCCATGGTGTGGGTGCCGTGGCCATGATCATCGCAGGGCTCCGGGCTGTCGAAGCCGCAAGGGTTGCTCCCGTCTCCGTCCAGGTCGTTGTGGATGCTGTCGTGCCAATTGTAGTTGTGATCGGGCTGGTTGGGGTTGTTGGCGTCGAAGCCGCGATAGGCCCGCACCAGCGCCGGATGATCCCACTGATAGCCGGTGTCCTGCCCGGCCACCACCACGCCCGAGCCGGTGACGCCCTGATCCCAGGCCCAGGGCGCGTTCACCCGGCTCACGCCCCATTCGATATTCTGCGGCGATTGGGCGCTGAAAGGCTCGGCCGGAAAGGGCTCGATGATGCGATAGGGCCTGTCCAGCGCGACGCTCACCACGTTGGGCGCTTGTAGCAAACGTCGGAGCTGGCGCCGATCCACCCGCACCCAGATCGCATTGGCAATCCAGTAGGAGCGGTAATCCAGGCCCATGCGTTGCAGCTCGGCCTTGATGGGAGCCTGCCCTTCCCGAGCCGCGGCGCGCAGCGCGTCGACCACCCATCGCCCGCGTTCGGCCTTGTCCATGATGAGCCGGGCGGGAGAAAGATCGGGCGTGGGGCTGAGGAAGATGAGGACGTCGGCTGCGCCCTGCGCGTCCATCTGGGCCCACACATCCGCGTCCACGCGGGCGTCGGGCCCGGCCTGCCCGCGGGCGATGGCGGGCGTCAGCAGCAGGATGAGCAGCAGGACGGCGGTGAAAATCAGGTGGGATCGTCTAAGCATGGCGGCTCCTTTGCGCTGGGCGTCAGGTCTCGGCGGAGGTCAGCATCTGGCTAAGCGCCCGGATAAACGCTTCGCGCGCGGCCAGCTCCGCAGGGGTGAAATGTTCTTGCAGCAGTTTTTCTTTGAAGGCTTGCGGATCGCCGTCATCGGGCACGATGTAGGTCTGAAAGATGGGATAAGCCAGCGCCTGGCTCTTCCCCAGCTCAAACGTCTCATTGACGGGGAATCCGTATTGCTTCAGTTTGGCGGGCCAGGTGGCGTCCACCGTCATGGGCCCGTCCGGCAGTTCGATCTCCACCCAGTTGTGCACATCCACAAAGACGCCGCCAACGGGCGCCAGCAGGGCCAGCAGACGAGGATCGGTGCGGGCGGGATCGGGATGATAGCGCAACACGCCCGCCATCACCCGGGCGTCAAGCCCCAGTTCGCGAAAGAGTGCGGCCAGCAGATAGTGCTTGCCCGAGCAGGTTCCCCGCCATTCGCGGATGATGGTCTCGGGCTGGCGGTCGCTGGCCCGGCGATAGGGCATATCCCGCACCAGATAAAACACGGCGGCGGGATCGAGAACGGCGTTGGGGGACAGCAGCCCTCGGCGCACGGCTTCGTTTTTCAGCAAATCGAGTAAAGACATGACAAAGTTCAGAGTTGAATGGTGAGGGCCACAGGCAACACACTGATCAATCGAACCGGCGGCGGTTGACGCCCCGAATTTTCATCGAAGAGGAGATAAAAAGCAATTCCCGCTGATAGGGGGAGCGGCTCAAGGACGGGCAGGGCCGCATCGGAAGCAAGATGGAAAGCCCACAGCCCCGGCCTCACCTGTTCAAAAGGGATGTCCCGCAAAAAGACCGCGGCCGTCTCGCCCTGGAACAGGGCTTCAGGGCGCAGATAAAAGCCCCGCAACTCGGGCGCATCGGGGCGCTGCAATGAGAGGATGAGGTAGACGCTGTCAGGATAAAAGGCGTTGGCTGCATCCACCGCCGAAGGGTAGGCGGGGCTGGAAGGATGGCTGTGATAGATGGCGATGAGTTCATCTCCCCGGTCCTCCCAGCGCAGGGCCCGCAACAGGTTTTGTGCGTCCACCTGATAATCGCGCCGGGGATCGGCGGCGACGTTGCGGGCGGGCAGGATGTCGAGCGCGCGGTCATTGCGTCCGCGCAGCAGTCCGCAGGCCTCGTTGGGATACTCGGCGCGGGCATGGGCGACGATAGCGCGATGCAACGTGTGGGGCAAGATCAACCGAGAAGGTTTCATTGCGGGCGTTCCTCGTTCAGCGCAACCTGACAGGTTCCATCCGGCCAGATTGGCTCACCGAGCAGTTGGCTGCTTGCGAATTCGGCTCGGGCCCGGCCCGACGGGCGAGGAACCTGCCAGGTTTTGCATACGTTTACGTTTGCGGCCAGGATGAACTGTGGCTCCGCTGAAAAATGGTTATTTTACTAACAGAGACACGGAGAACACGGAGAAAATCATGGCAGTTCACAGAGAAAAGACCTCCGAACCTCCACCTTTTTCCTCCTCCGCGCCCTCTGCGCCTCCGTGGTGAGGCTATTTTCAGACGACTCAATGCTGGCGACATTGTAAGCTAAAATGCGCCGCCGACAAAATCATTCATCCACGCCATCTTGCCTATCTCCCCGGCAAGCATTACAATAAGCTTTCGGTTCTTCTGGACAGCGAGCCGTCCTGGCCGCCATTTTCGCTCCTTATGCCTGTTAAACCTTTCAAACTCCGGTGCCGGTTTTGCAACCAGCCGGTGGACTGGCCGCCCCAGCAGCCGCGGTGTCCCCGGCCCGTTTGCCGCGGGCCGTTGCAACCCAAACGCAACATCGTCTTCGACGCCACCCTCATCGAACCGGCGCTGACGGGCATGTGGCGCTACCGGCATCTGCTGCCGCCCGTGCCCGACACGCCCATCAGCCTGGGCGAGGGCGGCACGCCGCTGCTGCCGTTGCATCCTCGCGATAATTGCCTTATTTATGTCAAAGATGAAACGCTGAATCCCACCGGCAGTTTCAAGGATCGGGGGGCGGCTTTTCTGATCAACACCATCCAGGGCGATGACAAGATCGTGATCGATGATTCGTCGGGCAATGCCGGCGCGGCGCTGGCCGCCTACGCAGCCCGTTGCGGCCGCGCAGCCCGCATCTTCATCCCCGCCGAAGCGCCCGAGGGCAAAAAGCGGCAGATTCGACGTTTTGGCGCTGAGTTGATGCTGGTGACGGGCGGCCGTGACGCCGTGGCCCGGGCCGCAGACGCATTCTCCCGCCAACCCAATGTCTTCTACGCCAGCCATGTCTGGCATCCCGGCTACGCCCTGGCCATGCAAACTATCGCCTGGGAGATGTGGGAGCAGTTGGGCCGCCGCGTGCCGGAATGGGTGGTTTTGCCCGTGGGCAATGGCAGCCTGCTGCGCGGTCTGCGCTGGGGCTTCCGTTCTCTGCAAAAAGCCAGGCATATCCAGCAGTTGCCGCGGCTGGTCGCGGTGCAGGCGGCGGCCTGCGCCCCCTTGCTGGCCCGCTCTCAAAATGATTACCACGCCGGCAGTTTCACAGGCGCCCCCACCATTGCCGATGGCGTAGCCATTTCCAATCCGCCCCTCATCGACGCCATGTGGGCGGCCGTGCGTAAAACCAACGGCCTAGTCGTGACTGTCTCCGAGCAAGAAATCGAACGGGCGCAGACCGAGCTGACCCGCAGCGGCTTCTGGGTTGAGCCCACCGCCGCGCTTCCTTACGCAGCGCTTCCCTACATCCAACCGCACCTTTCACCCAATGACGCCATTGTCCTTATTTTTACCGGTCATGGACTCAAAGCAGCGTGATCCCTTCGAATTGGCCAGCGCTTTTCAGGCTCGCGCTGGCATTCATTTCAGCAATCAGAGTCTGATCCTGCGGGCGCTGACCCATCGCTCATCCATCAACGAACTGCCTTTTCTCAACGGCGATAATGAACGCCTGGAGTTCCTGGGCGACGCGGTCATCGGACTGGTGGCTGCGGAATTTTTGTATCAGCGCTTCCCCGAGAAACGGGAGGGGTCGCTAACCGCGATGCGGGCGTATCTCGTGCGCAAGGAAACCCTGGCCCGTTTTGCCCGCGAACTGGCGCTGGGCGATTATCTGCTCATGGGCCGCGGCGAAATCGACAGCGGCGGTCGCGGGCGCGACTCCACGCTTTCATCAGCTTTCGAGGCCGTTCTGGGCGCACTGTATCTGGATCAGGGGATGGAGGCCGCAGAGGCGTTTCTGCTCCCCTTTTTCCGCCCGGAGCTGGCGCGGCTGCAAACCGACCAACTGACCAAAGACGCCAAGAGTCGCCTGCAGGAATGGTCGCAGGCCGCGCTCAAGGCAACGCCCACCTATGTCACCATCTCCGCCACCGGGCCGGACCACGACCGGGTGTTCACCATCGAAGTGCGCATCGATGGCAAGACCTATGGCGCGGGAACCGGCAAAAGCAAACAACTGGCCGCCCAGGCCGCGGCCCAAGATGCGTTAAGCAAGGCCAATGCAGGAAAACAATGAGACTCTTCTGGATTTCAGGGGTGAGAAAGCGCCTCCGGGAGGCGGGATAAACCCCACGAAATCCAGTTGACTCAGGTTTTTTACGCACAACCGAGAGATGAGTCTTCCTTCCAGGGTCAAAATGTGGTAAAAAGAGACGAAACCGTCATTCTCGATTTTCACACCGCGTCTCATTCCCGCCTTGCTGAGCCCTATAACTGTCATGCGAAAACCTGTCGTTTATCTTGATAATTGTGTTTTCAATCGTCCTTATGACGATCAAAGGAGGATTGATATCAGGCTTGAGGCGGAGGCGAAGCTTTTCATCCAGCAAGAGATAAAAAATGAAGCCATAGAATTGGTGTGGTCATACATTCTCGAATTCGAAAACGCCAATAACCCCTTCCGACTCCGTAAAGAAGCGATTTTACACTGGAAGAACATTGCCAGCAGGCATATCGTTCAAAATGAGCGCGTTCTGAATCAATCCGAAGAATTGAGTCGTATCGGCTTGAAGCCGGCTGACGCTTTGCATGTCGCTTGCGCCATTGATGCTCATGCGGATTTCTTTCTCACGACCGACAGGGGAATTCTCAAAAAAATGAGAGACCACCCCCAGATTGTCGTTCTGAATCCTATCGAATTCGTCATGCGTTTAGGAGAACCAAATGATGACTGACAGCGAAATCCAACAGGAAGGCCTCAAGGCTCTGGTTGACCAGCTTGGCGAAGTTGGGGCGGAACGTTTTATCATGCTGCTTTTACGCGAACCTTTCGATTATACTGAATGGCGGAAAAACCTGTGGATCAATGTTCCCGTCCGTGAATTGAGCGAACAAGCCATGCGCCATGTGCATTCCGCCGAAAAGAATTGGATAAAAATGGAGGCGACGCGCCCAGCGCTTTCTGAACTGAGAGAATCCAGCAAAAGCAGTTACACGACTGGGAAAGAGCAGCCGCAAGAATAACGCGTCCTTTGCTTCACACACACTTCCCCCGCCATCTACTGTTTCCCCCACCACGATTTTCTACATGCCAGATATTCGACTGAAAAAAATCACGCTTCACGGCTACAAAACCTTCGCCAACAAAACGGAAATCATCTTCGACAGCAACATCAGCGCCATTGTGGGCCCCAACGGCAGCGGCAAGAGCAACATCGCCGACGGCATCCGCTGGGTCATGGGCGAACAGGCTTACTCGGTGCTGCGGGGCAAAAAGACCGAAGATATGATCTTCAACGGCAGCAATCAACGCTCCCGCATGGGCATGGCCGAAGTCAGCATCCTGCTGGATAACCGTGACAACTGGCTGCCCATCGATTTCGACGAGGTGGTCATCACCCGCCGCGCCTACCGCTCGGGCGAAAATGAATACTTCATCAATGGCAGTCGCGTACGCCTGCGCGATGTACACGAGCTGCTGGATCGCTCGGGCCTGGGGCGTCGCACCCACACCGTCATCGGCCAGGGCATGATCGACCAGGCCCTTTCGCAAAGGCCCGAGGACCGGCGCGTTTTATTCGAGGAGGCCGCGGGCATCACCCATTATCGCACCAAGCGCCGCTTGACCATGGATCGGCTGGGCAAAACCCAGGACAATCTCACCCGGGTGCAAGACATCATCGCCGAGATCGAACCGCGGCTGAAGAAGCTGGAAAAGCAGGCGCAGAAATCCATCCAGCATGACCAGATCAGCGGCGAGTTGCGGAAATTGCTACGGGTCTGGTACGGCTATAATTGGCATCAGGGCGTGAGCAAGCTGGTGGATGTGCGGGCGGCGGTGGCGCACTGGCAGCAGGTCATCGCCAAAACCAACGCCCGCATCGAGGAATTCAGCGCCAAAACTGCGGCCCTGCGCCATGAGCAAATGGCGTTGCGCAGTCAATTGGCGATGTGGCGCAAAGAACTGTCGGAGCTGGAAAATGAACGGGCGACGTTGAAGCGAGAGCAGGCGGTGGTGGAAGAGCGCATTCGGGCGCTGAAGGCCAATGGCCAGCGACTGAGCGTTGAAGTCGAGATGCTGCAAGAGACCATCGCGGCGGAGACCCGGCGCCGACAGCAGGCGGGCGAGGCGCTGGAGGCCATCCATCAGCAGCGGCTCCAGCACCAGTCGCAGTTGCAAGAGGCCCAGGCCGCGTTGCAGGCGCTGGAGGCGGATCGTCTGCAAACCGAGCAGGCTCTGGCCCAGGCCCGGGCCAGGCTGCTGGCGCTGACCACCGCCATCCATGATCGCGAAAGCCGCATTCAGCACGCCAACGAACAACGCACAG
>JALSPL010000397.1 GCA_026985975.1 Anaerolineae bacterium
ATCCCGATTGGTCGCCCGCAGTCGAGCGCACCCTGGCGTTGATGGGGCGGTTTGGCGGCGTCTGGTTCCCCGAACACCTTTCTCTGGGCGGCATTTTCGAGCAGAAGGTGGAGACCTATCTGGATGAGCACAATTACCATCTTCTCAATCAGTGGTATGGCTCCGAGACCCGCCTCACCGGTTGGGATGCGCCGCGCGGGGCTGCACATCTCATCCCGCTGGTGACGCCCCAGGCCTGGGAAAACGGCGTGCGGCTGACAGAAGCCAGCTATCCGGGTTACAACTACCGCATTTTCTTCGACCTGACCTGGGAGGGAGAGCAGCCCATCGCCCCCGAGAATTTGATCGCATCCATGTGGCTGCGCGGGCCCGACGGGCAGCGCTGGGCCCAGCAGGATGTGACGCCCTTCGCCCAACCTGCGCCGCCGCTCGCGCCCGACGCGTCACCCCCCTGGCGCAACAGCGACCGCATCGCCATGACCCTGCCCGCGGGCCTGCCGCCCGGCGATTACGACCTGATGATGGCCCTGCTGCGCCCCGATCTCACCCCCATCAGCACCGCGGGCCCCAACCCTGCGCCCGACGTGTGGCTGGAAACGATTTCGTTGTCGCCGCCGCCGGTGACGCCCCACCCCGACCATCCCGCCCAGGCGCAGGGGACGGATATTGACTTCCTGGGGTATGATAAAGATGAAGGCCCGTGGCTGACAGGCGATGACATCCCGGTCATGCTTTACTGGCAACCTCATGGCCCGCTCACGCCCGACCACAACATCTTCCTGCAACTGCTGGATCAGGACGGCAAGCTGGCCGCAGGCATGGAGGGCCCGCCCATCTCCTGGCTGCCCACCAGCCAGTGGACGAATGAGCCCCTGCGCACCCAGCACAAGCTGCGCGTTCCGGCCGACCTGCCGCCGGGCGACTATCGCATGATCGCAGGCTTGTTCGATCCCGCGTCGGGCCAGCGCATCGCCTGGGGCAAAAAAGACGCCCTGGAACTGGGATCGGTCGCCATCGCCGCCCGCCCCCACGATTTCCAGCCCCCCGCGCCCCAGCATCCCCTCGATCTCACCCTGCAGGGCGGGCATAGGCTGGCGGGCTACGATCTCGTTGCTAAAACTGAGCTCGGCGCTCCCGTCAATCTCATCCTCTACTGGCGGCCCGCCGGCGCGACAGACATCCGCTACAGCGTCTTCGTCCATCTCATCAATCAAGCGAATGATATCCTGGCCCAGGATGACCGCGAGCCCGCGGATGGCGAGCATCCCACCACCTCGTGGGTTGCAGGCGAGACCATCGCCGACGCCCACGCCTTTCCTTTCCCCGCCTCCACTGCTGACGGTCCCTTCGGCCTGGAAGTGGGCTTCTACGATCCCCTCACGGGCCGTCGTCTGCCCTTTGTGGACGCCAACGGCGATATCATTGCCGACCATATCGTCATTCCATTGAAATGAGGCTATCGGGTAGTCGATATTGGATACCTCTCTGATGTCCCAATACCGACTGTCCAATACCCGGTATCCAACTATCCAGCATCCCAATTCCTATCATTCCATATTTGGAGGCAATCTTATGACACGCGTCATCCATCCCCCCACTGGAACCGAGTTGCATTGCAAGAACTGGCTGCTGGAAGCGCCCTATCGCATGATCCAGCACAATCTCGATCCGGACGTGGCAGGCGACCCCGAAAATCTTATCGTGTACGGCGGCCGGGGCAAGGCGGCCCGCAACTGGGCCAGCTTCGACGCCATCCTGGAGACGTTGACCAAAATGGATGTGGATGACACCCTGCTCATCCAGTCGGGCAAGCCGGTGGCCGTGTTCAAGACCCACGAAGATGCGCCGCGGGTGCTCATCGCCAACTCGAACCTGGTTCCCAAATGGGCCACCTGGGAGGTGTTCGATGAGCTGGAGGCCCAGGGGCTGATCATGTACGGGCAGATGACTGCGGGCTCGTGGATCTACATCGGCACCCAGGGCATTTTGCAGGGCACCTACGAGACCCTGGCTTCGCTGGCCACGCAGCAGGGCTGGCCTTCCCTCAAGGGTAAATTCACCCTGACGGGCGGGCTGGGCGAGATGGGCGGGGCTCAGCCCCTGGCCATTACCATGAACGAAGGCGTGGGCCTCATCGTCGAAATCG
>JALSPL010000398.1 GCA_026985975.1 Anaerolineae bacterium
GCGGCCAGGGTGGCTGCAGAGCGCAACGCCCGCGTGGTGGCCTTCGGCCACATTCATGAAGAAATCGAGAAAGTCCTGCCCTCGGGCGCTGTCTATCTGAACACGGGCGCATGGATATGGAAGGCGAATTTCAAGAAGTCGCCAGGTGCGGTATGGCGCGATCTCATCGCTCACCCGGAAAAATATATGAATCAGCGGTCGCTGGCCTACGCCCGCATCGATATCGATGAGGATGGCGGCGTCACTGCGGCCCGGCTGCTGCGGGCCAACGAGCCAACCGCGCCCCCGGCTCCCCCGGCGCCTATGCCCGAACCGGGCCTGTGGCCGCGATTCGTTCTGACGCTGCGCAAAATTGCGGCAAAGGTGACGGGTTGGCTATAATGGGCCGGTTTGCGAGAAGCCCAAACTGACGCCTGTACGACATCTGGCTTCTTCTGCACCGATCCCATGAGCGCCTCCATCCCTCATTCCATTCCTCAGCCCCGCCGCAGTTATCGTTATTTCGATTTCGTGATGGCGCTGTTCGTTACGGTGCTGCTGCTCAGCAACATCGCCAGCGCCGCCAAGCTCATCGATCTGGGCGTCAGCGTCTTTGGCCTGCGTCTGGCTTTCGATGGCGGCACAATCCTGTTTCCCCTGGCCTACATTTTCGGCGATATTCTCACCGAGGTTTATGGCTACGCCCGCAGCCGCAAGGTCATCTGGACCGGTTTTGCGGCGGCGGCGCTGATGTCGGTGACTTTCTGGGCTTTGGGCCGTCTGCCTGGCGATCCGATGTGGGGTGCGTTCGTGTATGAGAATATGTCGCAGGCTGTGCCGAACATGCCCGCGCCCGCCGATCCTGTATTGTTCGGCCAATCAGCCTATGACGCCATTCTGGGGGGCGTCAGCACCGGCGCCATCATCATCGCCAGTCTGGCGGCCTATTGGGCGGGCGAGTTCAGCAACTCTTTCATTCTGGCCAAGATGAAGGTGCTGACCAACGGACGCTGGCTGTGGACCCGCACCATCGGCTCCACCCTGGTGGGGGAGGGCGTTGATACGGTGCTCTTTGTGCTCATCGCCACGCTGCTGGGCGTTTTTCCCTGGGCCATCGCCCTCAGCCTTATCGTGGCCAATTACATCTTCAAGGTGAGCATCGAGGCGCTCTTCACCCCGTTCACCTATCTCATCGTCAACTGGCTGAAACGCAAGGAGCGAGAGGATTATTTCGACCGGGACACCGACTTCAACCCCTTCCGTTTCGATGGCTAGTATCTTGCCAGTAAAATTCTTGTACACAGAACAAAAAGTTACACAGAGAGCCACAGAGAAAAATCAAGAGCTTCACAGAGGATTTTTTAGAGATTTCTCTGTGGTTCTCTGGCAAGCTCTGTGAAACTCTGTGTTCCTATCTGGTTCTGGCTCGGCCAGATTAGACAACGTCAAGAAGTCAATCCAGCAGGGGGCGTTCGCCGATCACATCGAAGGAGGCGAGCCCCTGAAATGGGCCGGGGATGGTGATTTTTACATCCACTTCGGCATTGGGCGGCGTGGCGTAACGCAGGCGTTTGCGCTCGGTTTTGGCAAAGGTGAGATTGCCGTTTTCATCATAGAGCAAAGCTGTGACGAAAATATATTTTTGCACCTTTTTGCCGCCATTGCGCAAGGTGGCCCGGATGATGACATCGCCATTGCTATTGATATCCGCCTCGCCGTTTTGATAAGTCCAGGAGGGATAAGGGCCTTTTTTCGCATCTCTGGCGTCGATGAGCTGGATTTTGACCGCCGCCACTTTTTTGAGATCGGTGGTGGAGGCGGGCAGGGCCAGATAGAGATAGGTGGTCTTCCCCTGGCCCAGCGTCTGCTGCAACATGCGCCATGATTCCGCCGCCATGAAGTTGCCATCTTTGTCATACAGCTTGATGGCGGCGCTGAGGCGGGTGACGTTGCGGGTGCGGAAGTTGTGAATGGGGGCGGAGACTTGTAAGCGCCCGTCTCGGTCCAGATAGAACAGGGGCGCGCCCACTTCGATGCCCGCCAACGGGTCTTCGTCCTGGGTTTGCTCATCGGGCGGGGCGTCGCCGCGGGTTTCGATGGATTCCAGCAGCAATTTATAGTCGGGCGCGAAGTAGTCCCAGTCGTGGGGCGGGGCGCTGAAGCTGGTGATGATGAGCAGATTGCGATGGCTGAACGCCCGCAATTCGGTGCGATAAATGCCATCTTCTCCCGAAGGCGCTTCGAATTGAATGAGGCGCAGATTGGGTTGATCGGTGATCTTCTTCAGCTCAAGATAGCCTTCGACCTGGGGAACATCTCCCAGCAGGCTGGACAGGGCTGCACTCAGCTCTTTGGGGGCGGGATAATGATCCAGCTCCTCGACGCTAACGCCGAATTGAGCCAGTCCCTGCATGTCTCCCAGGATGACGCCGTCATAATCCTCAGATTGGATGCCCCAATAGAGCGGAACCGTGATGGTGAAAAGGCCGCCCGGATGCACGTAGGCCAAGCCGGTGATAGCCTCAGGATCAGGCTGAAGCACGCGATAGCCCTGCTGCAGCTTCGGCCAAATGGGGGCGATCTCGGGCCATTTTTCCTCGGGCGCCGTCAGGCTCAGGCCCAGCAGGACGCCGTTTTCCACCCAGGTTTCCACCAGGATGTGCAGGGGCGGCTGATCCTCGAAAAATCTGCCCGAAGCCTCGATTTTCAAGCGCCCGTCATCACCCAACTCATTTTCGATAACCTGAAGACTGCCCGGATCGTTGAGTTCTGCGCGGGAAATGGCTCGTTTCCCCTCTTCCTGCAAAAATGTCTTGGAATCTGCACCGCGAGGCAGGGGAAAATAGAAGGCGGTGAGGCTGATGTAGGGATTCTCCGCATCCTGGAACCGGACGCCCCCGCCGTCCTCGAAAGGCTGCCAGTTTTCGGGAATCTGAATGCTGAATTGCCCCAGAGGAGCCTGATAATCCTTCAGTGGCGTCTTCAGAATCTCGGGAACAGGCGTGGCCGTGGGCGTGGCCGTGGGCAGCGGCGTCGGCGAGGACGTGGCCGTGGAAGCGGGCGTGGCCGCGGCGGCAAAAGGCGAAGAGGCGCCGCAAGCCCCCAGCAAACCGGCCAACAAAAGCAGCAGAGGAATAACAAAGAGGATGGGGGAAAATTTACGCATGGTCATTTCTCGGAAAATTGAAGGGGGATCGAGATCCGATTATAGTCTGTCAGCCCAACATAATCAAACCAGCGTGAAGCTGAGGTGGCTGTAGCAATTTATCCAGTCCTGGCCCAGCGCCTCCGGGGGCGTTAGCTAACCCCATGAAATCCAGAAAAGCCTTTTCAATTTCGTTCCGTGTCTCGCAGATCTTGAAAGCCTGGGATACACGAAACGAAATTGAAAATACAAGCAATGATCCCTTTTTGACTTTAGGTTACTGGAGTCTGGCGATCCATCCATTTTCGCCAGACTCCAGTAGCTTAGAAGTTCCTTCGTTGTCACGCTTTTTTATACAATCTGACCCGAATATCGTAAAACGTGGGCCCGCCGCCCATATCGGTCTCATCCTGAACGGTCAGCCAGTTGACGTTGCGGCCATCGGGGCTGAGCTTGGCCCACCAGATGGTAGGGGCCAGCAACACGCCCGGCGTGATGTCGGCGATGACATGCGCCATGAGCTGCACCCGCCCCTTTTCGTTTTCCAGAATGACCGTATCGCCATCGGCAATGCCACGCGGCGCGGCGTCGTCAGGATGAATCCACACCAGCGGCTGCCCCTCGCGACGGCGGAAGCGTTTCATGTTGGCGAAGGTAGTGTTCAAAAAGTTGTGGGCCGGAGGCGAAATGAGAGGCAAGGATTGATGATCCACGCTGGCCGGAACCGCGATCGATACGTCCCGCGCCGCTGATTCCTCCTCGACCTGCATCCAGGCGGGAGGTCTCCAGGCGGGGAGGGGATCGTAGCCATCATCGGCCATGCGCTGGCTATAAAGCTGACATTTGCCGTCAGGCGTGGAAAAGCCATCGGCAAAGGGCAAAAATGGCTCGGGCAGATTGAGACGCACGAAACCATCATTCAGCAGGTGCTCCCAGGTGACGCCCGCCAGGACAGGATGATTCTGGGCGGCGATGAATTCCTGCAGGATGCTGATGTCATCCTGCCGGAAGATATCGTCGCTGAATCCCATGGCCCGGGCCAGACGTCGGAAGATCTCGCTGTTGGGCAGGCTCTGGCCCACCGGGGCGATGGCAGGGCGGTTCAGGGCCAGATAGTAGTGCCCGTAAGGTTTGAGGATGTCCCAATGTTCGAGCTGGGTGGTGGCGGGGAGGAGATAATCGGCGTAGTCGGCGGTGTCGGTCTGGAAGTGTTCGAGGACGATGGTGAGGAGGTCTTCTCGGGCCAGGCCCGCGCGCACGGCGCTCTGATCCGGCGCCACCGCGGCGGGGTTGCTGTTGTAAACGATGAGCCCCATCACCGGCGGGCCCGCGTCATCGGGCGCGGGCTTGCGGTCGATGGGCCGGGGCGCATAATGGGCGCGAGCGCGGCGCGCGGGCTCCAGGCTGAGGGCGTCGCCCAGGCGAATCATGTTGAGGGTGCGGGGATTGCGGTCGCCCAGCAAGTCAGTGCGCTTGAGCGCACTTTTGTCGAGATGAAAAGCGCCGCTGGCGCTGAGCAGCACGCCGCCGCCCCGAAAGCGCCAATGTCCAACCAACGCGGGCAGAGTGGCGATGTTGCGCACGGCCATGCCGCCGGTCGCGTGCCGCTGCAGGCCATAGTTGATGCGGATGGCCGCGGGACGGGCGTCGGCGTACTGCCTGGCCAGCCATACGATGCGTTCAGCGGGGATGCCAGTGATGCGCTCGGCCCAGGCGGGCGTGTAATCCTGTACACGTTCCGCCAACTGTTCGAAACCGGTCGTGTGGTCTCGCACGAAATCGCGATCGACACGATCCTCGGCAATGATGACATGCATCATGGCCAAAGCCAGCGCGCCATCCGCGCCCGGGCGGATGGGAATCCACTCATCCGCAGCGCGGGCGGTGCGGGTGCGAGCGGGATCGATGACGATGACGGGCGCGCCCTGCTTGCGGGCCTGCTGGATGAAGGGCCACAGGTGCATGTTGCTGCTGAGCACATTGTTGCCCCAGATGAGGATGAGTCGGGCGTGGGCGAAATCTTCGGGCGCCGGCCCCATGACGCTGCCGGTGACGTATTGAAAGCCTTCGAAGCCCGCCTCGGAGCAAATGGTGCGAGCCAGGCGAGTGGCGCCCAGGCGATGAAAGAAGGGCTTTGCCAAACCCTCGCCTTGCAGCACGCCCATGGTTCCGGCGAAGGAGAAAGGCATGATGGCTTCGGGCCCGTGGCGGGCGATGATTTCGTGCAGCCTGGCGCTGATTTCGGCAAAGGCTTGCTCCCAACTGATAGTCTGAAACCGACCCGCGCCCTTGGCTCCCACCCGCTTCAGGGGCGTAGTCAGACGGTCGGGATGGTAGGTGCGTTCCAGGTAGCGATCCACCTTGCCGCACAGGCGGCCCTGGGTGACGGGGTGGTCGGGATGCCCCTGGATGCGGATGGCGCGCCCGCTGGCGGGATCGACGGTAACCTGCCAGGCGCAAGTGTCGGGGCAGTCGTGCGGGCACACGCCACTGACGAGTGTTGTTTTTTGCATCCCAGAATGATCGTTTGACATGATTTTGTAATGGCGCCGCTATGATGATGTGTTTGGTGACTACGCAGGTAGTCTTCGCTACGCACAACCTGACAGGTTCCACGCCGCCGGGTTTGCTGACCGCACAAGTTGGCGATGAGCCGATTGGTCTCCCAGGCGACATCATGGGCAGGAACCTGTCAGGTTTGGAGACGAAAAACTCGCCTCAACCTGCATACCTTGGCAGTTACTATTTTTGCAACGAACTGCAATGGGTTGTTGCTTGGCGAAAGGCTGATGTCAGAGGCAATATGGCATTATATGGAAGGCGTCCATAATATGCAACCTGTCAGCTTTCTCAACCTCAGCGCGTTAATTGCTACACCTGGCGGATAGCCCGGCCGGCGGTGCGATCACCAGCCCCGATAATAGCGAGGCGGCCACAAGTCATGAAAACGCGAGCGCTTTTGCAAAAGTTTGACAGGACGAGAAGAAGATGCGAAAATCGTGAGGATGCTACTCGCGGCTGGCGCAGAGCGCCCATTCGAGGGAAAACTGTTAACCATCGATTGACATTTTGACAACTTCGGGAGAGCCTTCGATGAGCTGTTTTTGCTATGAGTCTTGGCTGCGAGCCCGGGCGATGACGGCGTTCGCTCTCCTCCAACTGAATCGGGACACATTCCAATGCGAAAAATTATTTCCCCGCTCATTTTTCTGGCAACGATCTTGACTGCCGCACCATTTTTTGCACTCACAGCGGTGCACTCAACAACATCGCCGCCAGCAGCCAAACTGCAAATGAGTCCTCCCACGGTTTATGTGGCGGGAGATGGCAGCGGCGATTACAATTGCGATGGCGTCAGCGATGAGGTGGAGATCAATCAGGCGCTGGATTTTGTCGCCACCCATGCCGACTATACCACGGTTTACCTGAAAGGCCCGTACACCTATGTGATCAGCGAACCGGTGCTCATCGACAGCGACACCATTCTAACGGGCGACGCCTCCGCCAAAATCAAGCTCAAGGATAACGCGGGCTGGTGGACGCACTTTAAACCGCTGATCGGGCAAAAAGATAGAGCTGGATGGTCCGCCTGGGGGGACGCAAATGATAGCATCGTCAATGTCGAGATTTATGGTTTCGAGGTGGATGGGGGCGAGCAAGAAGAGCCCACGGGCGACACCTACATCCCGCTGATCAGCTTTTACAATCCTTTCAATGTCACCATCCACGACATGCACTTGCACGATAGCTATTGGGATGTGGTGCGCATGACCAGTCCCGCACATGGAACTGCAGTCGATTCACGCGTCTACAATAACCTCATCCAATATGCCGGGCACGAGGGCGTCTGTTTTGTGGGCGTGACCGATTTCGAGGTCGACCACAACACGATCTTCTCAACTCGAACCAATAGCGGCATCCGCGCCAGCAGTTGCGACGATTTTTCTCTGCACGATAACGTCATCAGCAACTCCCTGAGCAAGCCCCCCAGTGGTTATGCCGGCATTTTGCTCCAAAATGACAACGCGCCCATCAGCTCAGCCGAAATCTATGGCAATGTCATCTACGGCAAAAATGGCGGCATCCATTTGAGCGGCGAAGGAGCCAGTTACGCCATCGACACCCGTAAGAATGTGCATATCCACCACAACAAAATTTTCAAGATCCGGGACGCCAGCGCCAGCAATGGCTTTGTGATGGATGGGGGGATCAAGATCGATGGGTATCAAAACACCATCATCGAGCATAACGTCATCGAAGCGGGCACGACCGATGGCGTCGTCTACGAAGGCTCATCGGGCGGGGAATCGGGCTATCAAACCATTGTGCGCAACAACATCATCATCAACAATGGGGGCTACGGCATCAACAATAAAGAGCCGTCGGTTCACACCTTCCTGGCAAATAATAACATTGTCTATCACAACGACGCCGGAAACTATAACGCCACGGCGCCAACCGATGATCTGGATACCGATCCTCTGTTCGCAGCGCCTCACAACACCCTCAACACCTGGTATCACATCGTGGCCAGTTATGATAACGCCACGGAGACATTCAAGATCTTTGTGAATGGTCAGGAGCGCGCCAGCGAGAAGATGGATGGTTTTGGCTCTATTGGCTCCAATTCCAATAATTTGTATCTAGGCGTTTATCGATCGGTGGCCTATTGGTTTGAAGGTCGAGAGGATGAGTTGGCGATCTGGAACCGGGCCCTGACGCTTGCGGAAGTCACCTCTTTGTATAATGATGGTTCACCGGCTGATGCGAATAACGTGGCCCCAGCGGGACTCCAGGCTTATTTTAAGATGGAGAACAATTGGAACGACAGCAGCGGCAATGGATATAATGCTGTGAGCAGCGATGCAGGATTCACCACCGAGGCCATCAGCGGCAGCTATGCGGGTCTATTCAGCGGTGATGATGGCGTGGCATATCCCGACACGCTTTCCACGACCTCGGGTCTCACCATCTCCGTCTGGGTTTATCGCACAAGCATCACCGATGAGATTCAGACCATCCTGAACAAAGGCAGTCAGGGAAATAATGACCATGTGTGGCTTTATTTTCAGGATGAAAGCATCGTCTGGGAGCTGGGCAATGGTAGTATACGCCGCGATCTGGAAGCTGATGTGCTCGATCCCGCCACAATGGACTACCATCTGCTTTCGGAAGCGGGGCGGTGGGATGGTGCAGCATGGGTGATTGATGACGTCACCAGTCCGGGCATTGATCATGGCGATCCGACCACGGATTACGGCAATGAACCGGACCCCAATGGCGGACGGGCCAACATCGGCGTGTATGGCAATACCGCAGAGGCGTCCAAGAGCGTGGATCGTCCGGTCGAGGTTGAGGATTTCGCCATCAGCAAGGATGCCGATCAGGCCCGGCTCAGTTGGTCCGCCGTCACCCAGGATGTCACCGGCCTCACCATCCATAATGTCGAATACAATGTGTATCGGGCTATCGGCGATCCTTATTTTGCGCCGGGCGCAGCTTACGCCGCGGGCGTGACCGATCTCTTCTACGATGATCCCGATACCGATGTGCTGACAGATCCTGCACACAACGCTTTTTATCTGGTGCGTGCGTTCCATGCCGATTTGGAATCTGATAACTCCAGCCGGATGGGGAGTTTTAATTTTGCGTTGGTCGCTGGCGCACCCTGATTGTGCAGCAGTGACCATTTTTTGCGCCCGCGGGCATGATGCGCGGGCGCATGGCGGGCCGGGCGGAAGACAAAAATCCGGGGGCTGAACTCGGGCGCTTGAGGCGCAGGCCCTCCTTTGGCCGCAGGCCTGAAGCGCCCGACTTGAGTCGCCCAGAAATACAAGAACACGCCCCCATTTTGTAACGCACCCCCAGTCCAGTCGCGACGATTACCCATAAGTCGATAACAAGGCCCGCTTGCCACCGCTCCACCAGACTTTCGAGGTCTGCGAGACCTCGAAAGTCTACGACCGACGCGGCGTTTGTAAGATATGGGTAAT
>JALSPL010000399.1 GCA_026985975.1 Anaerolineae bacterium
CGCTGCTGGCCATGGTGGATGCTTCGGTGGGAGGCAAGACGGGCGTGGATCTGCCCCAGGGCAAAAATCTGGTGGGCGCGTTCAAGCAGCCCGAGCTGGTCATCATCGATCCCGAGCTGCTTGCTAAACTCCCGCCCGCAGAATTTCGCAACGGTCTGGCCGAGGTGATCAAGCATGGCGTCATCGCCGACCCCCGGCTCTTCGCCCAAATGGAGGGCGATGGCCCGGCCTCGCTGGAATCGATGATTGCGCGGGCGCTGCGAGTGAAGATCGGCGTGGTGCAGCGGGATCCTTTCGAGCAAGGGGAGCGGGCGCATCTCAACCTGGGCCACACCTTCGGTCACGCCATCGAACGGGTGAGCGGCTACGCCATTCCCCACGGCGTGGGCGTGGGTCTGGGGCTCATCGCTGCGGCGCGGCTGGCCGCGGCCCGCGATCTGTGCAGCGCGGAAATTCCCCGCCGGATCGAGGCGGTTGTGGCCCGCGTGGGCCTGCCCGTCACCCTTTCCGGCTACGATCCTGCGGCCATCGTGGCGGCCATGGTCACCGACAAGAAACGCAAGGCGGGCCGGGTGCGCTTCGTGCTGCCGCGGGCTATCGGCGATGTGGGGGTGTATGATGATGTCAGCGAAGCTGAAGCCCTGGCCGCGGTGCAAAGCCTGACGTCATCGTAAACCGGGCGACCATCTCCCTCAAAACCACAGCAACGCACACCCTGTCAACCAGCGCTGTGTGATTTATTGAGACTCTTCGTGACGGACGTCTTTGAATTTGACAAACAACCCCGTCCGTAATAGCATCATTGGAAAATCAAAAAACGTCATGCTTCTTACCTGTTCTGGCTGGATTCGGTTCTCGCTTTTTCCAATTCTTATTTGAGTCGCCTGAAAAAAGCATTGTCTCACGCAAAGTCGCCAAGGCGCAAAGAAGAATGTCAAGGTTTCGCCAAGAAAAATCGGCTGAAATCCCATCATTTTCGTTGTTTCCTCGACTGTCGTTGCTGACCCCGACCTTTTTTCAGGGGAGCCTTATTTGAGACTTTCTCCGGAATTTTGTCTATGACAACTGTAACAACGCCTCTTCCAGACATTCATGAAAAAACTGTCGAAAGCAGAACGCATCGATTTTTCCATTCTTACTTTCTGCAAAAGGTTCTGAAGGCGCTTTTCACCACCTGGGTCGTCGTCTCGCTCACCTTCTTTCTGATTCGGTTGTTGCCCAGCAATCCTGTAGAATTATTCATTCAGGATCTGGTGGTGCAATATGCGCTGCCCTATCACGAAGCCCGCGATCAGGCTGCGGCGCTGTTCTCCATCGATTTATCGCAGCCGCTGCCGTTACAATATCTGGATTACATGACCGGGTTGCTCCACGGCGATTTGGGCACCTCCATCTTATCGCCGGGCACCTCTGTCAGCAGCATTATCCAACGATTTTTACCCTGGACGATTTTCAGCGTGGGCATCGCCCTCATGCTCAGCTTTACATTCGGGATCATGTTGGGGCTTTTTATGGCGTACCATCGCGAGGGGTTGATGGATCATATTCTCACGGTGCTGGCATCGATTCTCAGTTCCGTCCCCAATTATATCCTGGGCATCTTGCTGATTATTTTTCTGGGGGTGCGCTGGGGCGTGATCTCGGTGGCGGCCACCCGCGGCACGCTTTCTCCGGGCATTGAACCGGGCCTGACCTGGGAATTTTTCAAAAACGCGCTTTATCACGCCGCCCTGCCCATCCTCACCTATGTGCTCACCACCATCGGCAGTTGGATGCTGACCATGAAAAGTAGCACCATCAGCGTGCTGGAAGAAGACTATGTAACGGTGGCCAAAGCAAAAGGACTGAAGGAAAGCCGCATCACCTCGACTTATGTGGGGCGCAATGCGGCGCTGCCCATGTTCACGCTGCTGACCATCGCCATCGGCTTTGTGGTGGGCGGTTCGGTGCTCATCGAGACTATCTTTCAATATCAGGGCATCGGTTACATCCTCTTGCAAAGCGTCAACAAACGAGATTACACGGTGATGCAGGGCGTATTCCTGGTTATCACTTTGTCTGTCATTATCGCCAACTTTTTCGCCGACATTCTTTATAGTTGGCTCGATCCCCGTATCAAACTCGGAAAACAGGAGTAGTTTATGGGTTCTGTCTTTTTGGGGGCGGTGCAGTCCATCGGCGCCACCCTCCGCATCATGAGTTATAACAAAGTTGGTTTTGCCGGTTTTATTGCCGTGTTGTTTCTCTTGTTCATGACCTTCATCGGGCCGTTTTTCGTGCCTCTGGACACGAAGACGAAGGTGGATCAGATCTACCAGCCCCCCAGCGCCCAGCACTGGATGGGCACCGATCATCAGGGCCGCGACATTTTCTCCCAAATCGTCAATGGCGGCAAGGATGTGATCATCGTGGCGGTGGTGGCGGGTGCGTTATCCACGCTTATCGCCGTCACGTTCGGCACGCTGGCCGGTTTTGCCGGCGGTCAGGTGGATGCCATCATCATCTCCATCACCGACATCGTGCTGACGATTCCACAACTGCCGCTGTTGCTGGTGCTGGCGGCGCTGATCAAGCTGAATAACATCTTTTATCTGGGACTCATTCTGGGAGCGCTGGGATGGCCCTCGCTGTTGCGCGCCGTGCGTTCACAGGCGTTGTCATTGAAACAACGAGATTTCGTAGAAGCGGCGCGGGCCCTGGACCTGGGAACCATGCACATCATCTTTCGCGAGATCGTGCCCAACATGATGACCTACATCATAATCAGCTTCGCTCTGGCCATGACCGGGGCCATCTACGCCCAGGTGGCGTTGGTGTTGTTTGGTCTCGTGCCTTTTTCCGGCAGCAACTGGGGCGTGATGCTGAGTCTGGCCTGGGTGCGCGGCGCCATCTATTTCAAGGACAGCATCTGGTACATCATGATGCCGGTGGCCGCGATTGTGGTTTTGCAGCTATCTATCGTCACGATGACCCGCTCGCTGGAACTGGTCTTCAATCCCCGTTTGCGCTCAGGCGCATAGCATGTCTTCGTTGAACGAATTACCGATATGAGCGAGAGCCAACAAGTTATTCTGAATCATGAGGCAGGCAGCGGCGTCCCGCTAACCCTGCGCAATGTCTCCATCGTGTATCGCACCCGCAAAGGCGAGGTGCAGGCCGTGCGCGATGTCAGTCTGGACCTCCATGCAGGCGAGAGTATCGCCTTGATTGGCGAGAGCGGCTCGGGCAAGACCACCCTGGGACTGGGCATCGTGCGCCTGCTGGTGAAATCTGCAGAAGTCACTGCCGGCGAGATCACCTACCGCCGCGATGGCAAAGAGATCGGCGTGCTGGCGCTGAACAAGAACGCCTTGCGAGAGTTCCGCTGGAAAGAGTGTTCGATGGTCTTTCAATCGGCGCTGAACGCGTTCAATCCGGTCATCCGTATTTGGGATCAAATGCGGGACACCGCACAATCTCATGGCTGGAAGGACAAGAAGGCCATCCGCCAACGCTCGCTGGAGTTGCTGCGATTTGTGCAACTGGACGCCGATCGGGTCATTGACGCCTACCCCCATGAGCTCAGCGGCGGCATGAGACAACGCGTGCTCATTGCGCTTTCGTTGTTGCTGGACCCCCAGGTGCTGATTCTGGATGAACCCACCACGGCGCTCGACATTCTCACCCAGCGCACCATCATCGATTTGCTGCGCAAATTGAAGGACGAGCAGCACTTTACGATGATCTTCATCTCGCACGATCTGGCCATCGCTGCGGAGCTGGCCGACCGCATCGCCACCATGTACGCCGGGCGCATCGTGGAGTTGGGGTCTTCGGATGATATTTTCTATCGCCCGCGACATCCCTATACGCTGGGGCTTATTCGGGCGGTGCCCAAGGTGGTGGGCGATTTCCAGGAGCTTTTCTCCATTCCCGGTTCGCCGCCCGATCTCATCGATCTGCCCAGCGGCTGCAAATTTCATCCCCGCTGCCCCTACGCCACTGATCGCTGCCGGGAAGAAGAACCCGATCTCGAAACAGTGGGGCCAGACCATATGGCCGCCTGCTGGCATTGGCAAGACGTCGAAAAGGAACTCCAAACCAAACCTCTGCATTCCGTCGCATAAACAGGCTATTCATGGCGCTCATCGAACTGAAAAACGTTTCAAGAACTTTCGGAAAAGGTGACGAACGGGTCGTCGCCGTAGATAATGTCTCCTTCGCCATCGATGAAGGGGAGGTGCTCTGCCTGGTGGGCGAAAGCGGCTGCGGCAAGAGCACCACCGGAAAAATCGTAGCCGGACTGCTGGAACCCACGCGCGGGCAGGTGCTTTTCGATGGACAGGATATTTCAAAGTTAGACAAGGACTCGTTCCGACGCTATCGCCACGCTGTCCAGATCATCCATCAGGACCCATACGCCTCGCTCAACCCTACGCAGACCGTGCGGCAGATCATCACCCGCCCGTTGCTGCGTCATCATAAAGTGAGCGGGCGTGATGGCGCTGAAAAACGGGCCATCGAGCTGCTGGAAATTGTTGACCTGACCCCGGCCCATGATTTCATGGACAAATACCCGCATCAGTTGAGCGGGGGGCAGCGGCAGCGGGTGTCGGTGGCCCGGGCGCTGACGGTGGAGCCGCGTTTCATCGTGGCCGATGAAGCGGTCTCCATGGTTGACGTCTCCATCCGCGTGAGTCTGCTGAACATGCTCTCTCGCCTGCAAGAGGAATTCAACGTCACCTTCCTCTTTATCACCCATGACCTGGCCCTGGCCAAATACTTCGCCTGGGAAGGCCGCATTTCGGTCATGTATCTGGGGCGCATCGTCGAGGACGGCCCCACCCGCCGCGTGGTCATGGATCCGCGGCATCCCTACACCCAGGCCTTGCTCTCGGCCGTGCCCGAAGCCGACCCTGAACTGGCGCGCCGCAAAAAGCGCATCCAGCTCCGCAGCGCCGACATCCCCAGCCTGTTGGATCTGCCCCCCGGCTGCACATTCCATCCCCGCTGTCCTTATTTCGTCGAGGGCCGCTGCGACGCCGAAGTCCCGCTCCTGGCCGGCATTCCAGAAGGCGGACGCGTGGCCTGTCCCGTGCGCAAAGACGTCTCTATCCAATTGGTCGAATAGAGGGCCGTCGGATATCGGAATGACGACATGGACAGCAATCTCGGGCGTGCAGGATTCCGTATCGGCGTCTTCATCGTGATGACGTCGGGCGGGCTGTTGCTGGTGCTGCCCAAGGGAACAGCAGAATATGTCCTGATGCAAATCACCTTTGCATTGGGTCTTATCTTTCTGGCAGTCATCATCTTTTTGGTTCGTTATTCGCAACGGCCATGAAGATATGGCGTTTTCCTCCATCCCTCTCCACTCAAATTCTACTCAAAGGAGAAGAATCATGAAGCGACGAACGTTGTTTGTGTTGCTGCTGGCGCTGTTGCTGGCCGTTGCGCTCAGCGCCTGCGCCGGACAATCCGCCCCGGCGACCGAGAAACCAGCGGCTCCGGCGACAGCGGCGCCCGCCGAGGCCACCAAGGCCCCGGCGGCCACCGAAGCCCCGGCCGCCACTGAGGCCCCGGCCGCCACCGAAGCGCCGGCAGCCACCGAAGCCCCGGCTCCGGAAGCCGCAGCCACTGAATTCCGGGGCATCTGGCCCTATGTCGTGCCCCCGGCCGGTCACTTCAACACCTTTGTCACCAGCAATCGCGTCACCCTGGGCATCTACTACATTCTGATGCAACCCCCGCTGTTCCTGTACATGTGGGCGGATGAAGACTGGCTGCCCATGGCTGGCAAATCCTGGGAATGGGCCGATGACACCACCCTGCGCGTGCATCTGCCCGAAGGCGCCGTTTGGAGCGACGGCAGCAAATACACATCGCAAGATGTGGTTGACACCTTCGATATCGTGCGTCTGCAAGGCCTGACCGTGTGGAATTTCCTGGATGGCGTGGAAGCCGTTGATGATTACACCGTGGACTTCAAGCTGAAGGAGCCTTCCAACACCGTGCCACGCCGCGTGCTGCGCGAGATCGACATTCGCAACTCCTCCACCTATGGTGAATGGGCCGAGAAAGCGCGGGCGCTGTTCGCTGCAGGCAAGACCAAGGATGACCCCGAATGGCAGTCTCTGTTGCAAGATTTCAACGAATTCCGCCCCGACGGCATCGTTGCGCTTGGGCCCTACATGATGGACACCAGCACCCTGACCGAATCGCAGGTGGTGCTGCCCAAGAACAAGACCTCCTTCATGGCCGATCAGGTCAAATTCGACCGCCTGGTCATCTTCAACGGCGAGACGCCCGACGCCACCCCGTTGATGCTTTCCAAGGAAGCGGACTACGCCACGCATGGCTTCCCGCCCGCCACCGACAAGCAGTTCCAGGCTGAAGGCATCCGCGTCATCCGCGGTCCCAACTACAACGGCCCCGCCCTCTACCTCAACCATGCCATTCATCCCTTCGAGATGAAGGAATTTCGCCAGGCTCTGGCTTACGCCATCGACCGGGATGAGAACGCTGTCATCTCCATGGGCCCCTCCGCCAAACCCTCCAAATACATGGATGGCTTCTCTGATAACCTGGCCCCCATGTGGCTGACGGATGAGACCAAAGGCAAACTGAACCCCTACGCATTCGATCGCGACAAGGCTGCCCAGATGTTGACTGATCTGGGCTTCACCAAAGGCGACGATGGCGTTTGGATCGATGACCAGGGCAACAGGATGGAATTCGAATTGACTGCACCATCCGAATATGCTGACTGGTCGGCGGCGGCGGAAAATCTGGCCGAGCAGCTTACTGACTTCGGCATCAAGACCACCTTCCGCGGCGTCACCTACAGCGAGCATCCGGCGCTGGTCAAATCCGGCAAGTTCCAGATGGCTATCCGCTCCTGGGGCGCAGGCAACCCGCACCCGCAGTTCGCCTACAGCATCGACTTCAACTCCTACAACCGCACCGGCGGCGAAGTTGAAGCCGGCTCCTCCGAGGGCGGCCCTGGCATGGACTTTGCGCTTGTGCAGCAAACCGATTGCTGTGGCGAAGTGGACCTGACCGACTTGACCACCAAGGCGGGCCTGGGCAAAGACAAAGACGAGCAGATGAAATACATCAACCAGCTCGCCGAGATCTACAACGAACTGCTGCCCCAGATTCCGCTGTGGGAGCGTTACGGCAACAATCCTGCGGTCGAGGGCGTGCGCGTCAAGCAGTGGCCCCCTGACGACGATCCCATCTATCTGAACGGCACCTACGCCGATCCCTTCGCCATCGCCTTGCTGGTGATGGGACGATTGGAGCCCGTACAGAAATAACATCACCCTATTCGCCTCGCAGTGGCCGGGTCACACCGATCCGGCCCGAGGCTGATACGCATTCAGGGCGCGGGGCTGGCAACATGCTGGCCCCGCGCCTTTCCACATGGGAGCAATTTTATGACTCACCCCATTGATATGGTCCTCATCGGCGCGGGCCAGCGCGGCGCTCAGGCTTACGCTCGCTATGCATTTCAGCATCCCGAAGAAGTGCGTTTTGTGGCCGTGGCCGAACCAGACCCTTACCGACGTCAGCAATTCGCCCAGGAGCATGATCTGGACGACAACCAGTGCTTCGAAACCTGGGAGGACCTGATCGCAGCAGGAAAGATGGGCCGGGCCGCCATCATCGCCACCCAGGATCAAATGCACGTAGAACCCGCAGTAGCGGCCATGGAAGCAGGCTATGACGTCTTGCTGGAAAAACCCATGGCCCACACCCTGAAAGGCGCGGTCAAGTTGGTGCAAACCGCAGAACGCACCGGCCGCGTGCTGGAGATCTGCCATGTGCTGCGTTATTCCCCCTTCTGGGTGACCCTGCACGAAGTGATTGCCAGTGGCGTTCTGGGCGATGTCATCACCGTAGAACACCGCGAAAATGTCTCCTATTGGCACATGTCCCACAGCTTTGTGCGGGGCAACTGGCGCAACGAGGGTCTTTCCAGCCCCATGATCCTGGCCAAATGCTGCCATGACCTTGATATTTTGTATTGGAATCTGGGCGTGAAGACCGCCAAGCTGAGCTCCTTTGGCTCACTGATTCACTATCGGCCCGAAAATGCGCCGCCGGGCGCTCCCCTGCGCTGCACCGATGGCTGCCCCATCGAGGCCGAATGCCCCTTCTCAGCCATCGGCATCTATCTGGAGGGCCGCCCCTTCAAACGCTGGATGCAGCAGGCCATCGAGACCCGCGGGCTGGATCCCGAACGCCCCATGATGTGGCCTTTCACTGTGATCACGCCCGATCCCACCCTGGAGAATCGGCGCAAGGCCCTGGAAACCGGGCCCTATGGCCGCTGCGTCTATCATTGCGACAACGACGTGGTGGATAATCAGGTGGTGGCCATGGAGCTGGAGGATGGGCGCACAGTGACGCTGATCATGCACGGACACTCCCATGAAGAAGGACGCACCATGCGCTACGATGGCACAAAAGCCACGCTGCGGGCCCGCTTCCCCATCCGGGGCAGCGAAAACGAAATCACCATTCACTATCACAACAGCGGCAAGATCGAACAAGTTCCCATTCCCGAACCGGAAGAGGGCGTGGGCCATGGCGGCGGCGATTTCGGCATCATGGCCGATTTTCTGGCCGTGCTGCGGGGCGAGAAAGCGCCTCTGACCACCGCCCGCGAGTCGCTGGAAAGCCACCTCCTGGCCTTCGCCGCGGAAGAGGCCCGACACGCCCACAGCGTGGTGGATATGGCCGACTTCCGGGCCCGGGCCGAGCAACTGACCCGATAAAGCGGCATTCCGCCATCGACTTGACAACGCATGTTCACTGGTGCATACTCAAGTATAGACATACATCTCCAATCATCAGCATTCAGTTGAAAAATCATGGATGAACTTCTGACTGTCAAACAGGTGGCGGAGCTCCTGCAACTGCACGAAATGACCATCCGCCGCTACATCAAAAGCGGACGGCTGGACGCAGTGCGCATCGGGCGCAACGTGCGCGTGCCGCGCCAGGCGGTGGCGGAGCTGCTGCACACCCAAACCTTGCGCGAGGCCCCCCCCATCTATCAAGTGACGAAAAAAACAGATGCAGTAGACACGAAAAAACGTATTCGAAG
>JALSPL010000400.1 GCA_026985975.1 Anaerolineae bacterium
GACGGCCAGGGCCATGACCAGATTCACCGTGGGCGTGCCAAAATAACTGGCCTTGCGGGCTTCGTAGGCCTGCATGATGGGCAGCCAGGAACCCCAATCGCTGTAATAACTCCCCACCGGGCGGCTGCGCCCGCGCCATTTGGCCAGGGCCGCAGGTGACGCCACCAGCAGGCCCAGGCCCGGCGGCGTGCCGATGGCCTTTTGCGAGGCGGCGAGATACACGTCCACGCCCCACGCTTCCTGACGCATCTCCTCGGCGGCCGCGGCGCAAACGCCATCGACGATGACCATCGCCCCCGCCTCCTTGGCCGCAGCGGTCAGCCCCTGCGCATCGGTGAGCACGCCGGTGGAGGTGTCCACGTGGGTGATGGTCACCAAATCGTAGGCGTCCCCGGCCAGGGCGGCCCGCAGTTGTTCGGGCGTGATGGTCTCGCCCGGGGCGGCGCTGAGCAGCGTCGCATCGCCGCCATAGCGCCGCACGATGTCGGCCATGCGCTGGCTGAAATAGCCCGTGTCCACCACCAGCGCCCGGTCGCCCGGCTCCACCAGATTGGCCACGGCGCTGTCCATGGCCAGGGTGCCGGATCCGGCCAGGATGAAGGGTTGGTAGTCGGGACCGGCAAGAAACACGGAACGCAGATCTGCCAGCGCCTGTCCGAAAACCTCGATGAAAGCGGGATCGACGTGGCTGGGGGTTGGTTTCGACATCTCGGCCATCACTTCGTCGGTGAATTCGATGGGGCCGGGGATCATCAAACGCGGGCGGCTCATGGGAATGCTCCTCCAGAGAAAGTCATCAGGGGATATCGTTATTCAGCCACCGGAACAGCGATTCGCCTGCCAGGCGGTGACCGCGTTGGTTCCAGTGGCCGTCGATGGGGAAGAAAAGGGGCGGGCCATCCCAGGCCCGAAAAATCGGTAAAAGATCGAGATAAGGGGTCTGCTGTTTTTTCAGTATATCGGCCAACATGCGGTTGGGTTGGTTCAGATCCCAGTCATACGCCTGCATGGCGGGGTAAAAAGCCAGGATATGGGCCCAGGCGGCGGGCTCAACTTGCATCTGATCGGGGATGACGACGACGCGAAATTCACCGCCGTCAGCTTGGGTCTCTTTTTTGAGTTGGGCCAGCAGCGCCTCGGTGATGCGCCAGCCCTCCTGCCAGGCAGGATCCAACGGCGTCTTGTACACCCCGTAAGCGATGGGAATGTAATCGGGCCCTTGCTCGGCGTTGCGGGTTTCGGAGCCCGGCTTGATGAGCCCCCACTGGGCCAGTTTCAGAGCAAAGCCAGGGGCGATAACCCGCAGCCGGGGGATGAAATAGCGGTAGAAAGCAGAATGTTGCCAAATCGGCAGCAGAAAGGCCAGGGGCGGATGGTCAGGGATGAGTTGAGGTGCGGGTTTCGCAGCCTCTTCTTCGACCACGGGCTCTGATTCTGATCCCACCGGCTGATTGTGCAGAATCAACTGACCATTTTCCAGCAGGAAATAAGGCTTGCGCACGCCGCCGAAATTCCTGCTTTCCAGTGCGATGGCGTTGTTCATAATATCATTGCCCGGAAAGAAGGCCAACAGCACTATGTCGGGGTGATACTTTCGTCCAATTGCGCGATAAAAAAGCAGCTCCTGATCCGTGCCCCAACCGGCAACGCCCGCGTTGATGACCTCGACTTTTTTGCCCGCCGCGTTCAGCTCCTCTTCCAGGATGCTATGGAACGCCGCATCCATGGGCACGCGCAGTCCCTCGGTGAAAGAATCGCCCAGCACTAGGATGCGATAGACGCCCGCGGGCTTCTCCTGCGCATACTCCTGATCGATGAGCCCGGCGCTGTTGACTTTGGCGTAGGCGTTGTATTCGCCTGGGGGATTGAAGTAGTAGCCCTCGGCGCCGGGCGTGTGGAACCAGCCGAAGCGCTTGTCGTCCTGCCAGAAGAACGCGGGCTCCCCCGAAGGCGGCGTCTTGCCCGAGACGCGCACGAAAACTTCCAGCGCGCCCAAAGCAAGCAGCACGCCAAAGAGGATGAGCAGGGCGGAAACCAGAATTTTGCGGAACATGCGGGCATTGTACCCCGCAACCCCGTTGTTGCGAAAATGCTTTGGGTGCGTCCTAACCTGGCCGAGCCAGAGCCAAACAGG
>JALSPL010000401.1 GCA_026985975.1 Anaerolineae bacterium
AGTCCGGGCAGGAGCAGGATATCGAAATCGAATTCCAGGTGAGAGCGCCCGAAAAGAGCGGCTATGTCCTCTTTGGCAAGAGCGAGGGCATCCTCAGCCTGCCCTACGCCTATCCCATGCTGGCCCGCCAGACCGGCAAGGTCGACCATCCCTGGCGGCTGGAGGTCCCCCCCTCCTTCGCTGATATCGCCATCACCAACCAGGCGTTTTACTCGGTCACAGCCACTCTTCCCGCCGATTACGCCATCATCACCTCGGGCGTCGAGCTGACGCACACCGCCAGCAGCGAAACCGGCTGGGAGGATCATCATTTTATTACCGGGCCCGCCCGGGAATGGACCATGGTCGTCAGCAAAGATCTGCAAAAGCTTAGCCAGACGGTGGATGACAATGTGATTAATGACTACTATCTGCCCCGAGATGAAAACGCAGGCAAATCCGCTCTGGCCTACGCCGCCGCAGTCATGCGCGTTTACGATCGTCTTTTTGTCCCCTACGCCTACACAGAACTCGACGTCACCGAAGCCCCCACCCGTTATCTGGGCATGGAATACCCCAAACTCAACTACATCGGGCAGGATGTTTATCGCGACGTCGCCAGCAGCCAGGAAATCCTCATCGCCCATGAAATCTCCCATCAGTGGTGGTACGCCCTGGTGGGCTCCGATCCCTATCGCTATCCCTGGCTGGATGAAGGGCTGGCCGAACATAGCAGCCTGCTCTACATGGAAACGATCTACGGGAAAGATGTAGCCGATCGCATTCGCACCCAACGCTGGGAGATTCCGGTCAAATGGGTGCAGGACAATGGCTACGATACGCCCGTGGGCCAGGATGTCACCGCCTTCAACGGCACCAACTACGAGATCCTGGTTTACGCCAAATCCGCCCTTTTCTTTGACAGCCTATATCAAGAGATGGGCCGGGATAAGTATCTGGAAGTTCTGCGTGCGTTCATTGATCGTTACCGATTCAAAACGCCCACGCCCGATGACTTTCTGGACATCGTTGAAGAAGTGGGCGGCATCGATCCCGGACCGTTATACGAGAAATGGATTTTGGGGACGGAACCCATCTCTGGCGACTGAGCGCAGCGGCGTCGGAAAAGCGGGCATAATCCATTTGGCGGCGTCCAGTTTCAGTCAGATGTTTGGCGTCTGCCGTCATCGTCCGGGGCAAAACGGCCCAGGCTCATGTGCGGCGAACTTCCGAAACGCATCGCACCAAAACGCCTTGCCCGAATGCAACGCATCGCCGCCACTGCGCATTGCACACTGAATGCTGGCTCCCCTGAAAAAGGTCTGAGTCAGCAATGACGCTCGGGAAAACAGCGAGAATGGTGGGATTTCAGCCATATTTTCTTGGCGAAACCTCGACATTTCTCTTTGCGTCTCGGCGTCTTTGCGTGAGATAAAGCTTTTTTCAGGCGTTCCAATACTGCACACCAATCAATCATGACCCGAATCGCCCTGATTACCGACAGCAGCAACGATCTGACCCCGGAAATGCTCCAACGTCACCACATCGACGTCCTTCCCCTGATGATTCATTTTGGAGAAGAGGAGTTGCCCGACGCGTATGAAAATCGCGAGCTTTTCTGGCAGCGCTTCGCTGCTGGCGAAACGCCCCGCAGCGCTGCGCCGGCGCCCGGCGCTTTCAGCGACGTTTTCGAGCGGGCGCTGACCCGAGCAGATGAGGTGATCGCCATCACCCTCACCAGCAAACACAGCAGCACCTGCAACAGCGCCATGTTGGCCGCCAGTGAGTTCGGAGGCAGGGTGTATGTGTTCGATTCCTGGGCCATCTCACTGGGCGTAGGACTGCTGGTTCTGCGGGCGGCGGAGCGCATCGAACAGGGGGCGGATGTCGCAACGGTTCTCGCCGACCTGGCGGACGCCCGCAGCCGTCTGCGTCTCCATCTCTATCTGGACGCGCTGGACGCCATTCAGCGTGGCGGACGCATTGCCCTGGCCATGGGCGCTATCAAGCGCATGTCCGCCGTGCTTACCATCAAGCTCATCCTCAGCATGAACGAAGGAGAGTTGGCTTTTGCCGGCGCTGTGCGCAGTCCCAAAAAAGGGATGCGTCATATCGTGGAGGCCATCAGCGGCAAGCGGGCGGAAAGCGTGGCCG
>JALSPL010000402.1 GCA_026985975.1 Anaerolineae bacterium
TCATCTGCGTGCCCACCAGCACATCGGCCTTGTGCTCGATGAAGTCTTGCAGGATGGCCTCGTGGCTGGTCTTGCCTCCGGTCACATCCCGATCCCAGCGCAGGGGGCGGGCCTGGGGAAATTCGGCCCGCAGCGCGTCCATGACCCGCTCGGTGCCGGCGCCAAAGGTCTTGAAACGACGACTGCCGCATTTGGGACATGTGCGGGGCATGGGCTGGCGATAATTGCAATGGTGGCAGATGAGCACATCGCCGCGATGATGGGTGAGGGGAATCTGGCAGCGGGGGCATTTGACCACATGTCCGCAATCGCGGCACATGACAAAGGTGGCCGTGCCGCGGCGGTTGAGGAAGATAATGGCCTGTTCGTCCCGGGCCAGGGTTTCTGCCAGCGCCTCGTGCAGGGCCCGCGAGAACATGGAACGATTGCCCGCGCGCAGCTCCTCCCGCATATCCACGATGGTCACCGGCGGCAGCGCCAGCATCTTGATCTCGCCCGCCTCGCGGTGGCCCATCACCCGACGCGGCAACGAGAGCAGGGCGTAGAGGCCGCGTCGGGCCCGAAACTGGCTTTCCAGCGAGGGCGTGGCCGAGCCCAGCAGGGTGACGGCGCCATGCAGCCGGGCCAGTTGCACCGCCGCATCCCGGACGTGATAGCGGGGCGTGCGCACCTGCTTGTAGGCGGCGTCATGCTCCTCATCCACCACGATGACGCCGATGTGGGGGAAGGGGGCGAACAGGGCCGAGCGCGACCCCACCACCACATCCACCTCGCCCGTGCGCGCCCGCCGCCAGGCGTCATAGCGCTCCCCCGCGGTCAATTTGGAATGCACCACCGCCACCCGGCCCGGAAAACGCCCGGCAAAGCGACGGATGGTCTGGGGCGTCAGGCTGATCTCGGGCACCAGCACGATGCCCTGGCGGCCCGCGGCCACCGCTTTTTCCAACGCTTGCAGATACAACTCCGTCTTGCCGCTGCCGGTGACGCCATGCAGCAAGAAGACCGGCGCGTCGGAGGTCTGCACCAGCGCCGAGACATCTTTCCCCTCTTCTTTACTTTGCGCCTTTGCGTCTTTGCGTGAGATATCTTCCAGCGCCGCCCGGATTTTCTCCCAGGCCCGCTTCTGATCTTCCGTCAGCAGCGCCGGGCGGGGGGAGTGAAAGACGCGACCCGCCAGTGGATCCCGCCACACATCGATTTTTTGCATCTCGATGAGACCCCAATCGGCCAGCTTGCGGGCCTCGGTCAGGCCCAGGCCCGCGGCTTTGCGCCAATCGGGCAGGAGCATGGCCCGCCCGGGCGCGGCCGCCAGCGCCTGCAATCCCGCGCGATATTTCAACGTTCCCCGCAAGCGCATGATAGCTTCGGGCAGGGCCGCGGGGGGGATGGCCAGCGTTGCGGCGTCAGCGGTCAGGCGCAGCAAGCCCTTGTCGGCCAGGGCTTCGAGCTGTTTTTTGGTGGGATGCAGCGCCGTTCTCAGCCCGGCCAGCGTCGCTGATTCCACACCCTGATCCAGCATCCAGGCCAGAATATCCGCCTGCTTGCTGACCCGCCCCGCGCGCATCAGCGCGGCGTCTATCTCCGGCGGCGCAACGCGTAGCGTCAGCATGGTTTCCAGTCTGGGTTTGGGACGTTTGAGCTTGCCCCGATCCACCAGCCGCACCAACCCCTGGCGCCGCAGCTCCCCCAGCACTTCATCCGCAACCAGCCGTCGATCCATCTGCCGCAGCGCTTTCAGCGACATGGGCGCTTTCTTCAAGCGCAGCAACAGCGCCTGTTGGGCCGGCGTCAGCTCATCCGGAAAGATAGGCGCGCCCGGCGCATATTCGACCCACACATCGCTTTTGGCTGTGAAGCCGGGGGGCAGAATCAGGCGCACGCATTCGCTGAGAGGCGCCAGATAGCGGCGGCTCATCCACAGCGCCAGCGCCAGTTGCTCGGGCGTCAGGCTCGGGCCCTGGGTCATGGGCTCGCCCAGGGGTTTGACGCGAATCTCGGGCGGCGCGGTCTCGCTCAGCGCCATCACCACCCCCAACTGCATCCCCCGCCCGAAGGGAACCTGCACCACCTGACCGGGCGCGATGAGGCCGCGCAACTCTGCGGGGATGCCATAGGTGTAGAGCTGGCG
>JALSPL010000403.1 GCA_026985975.1 Anaerolineae bacterium
TCGTGCCCGATGGCACGCCCGTGGAATTCATCTTTTTGGATCAGCAGGCGGGCGTGGAGCTGCCGCGGCGTCAGGCGGCCACAGTCAATGGCATGGCCTCCACGCAGATCACCATCGAGCGGGCGGGCACATTTCAGATTTCGGCCACTGCTGGCGATGGGGCCAAAGCTGCGGCCGCCATCATTCTCACTATCGGCGGTGAAGAGGGCGCGATTTTGGCCACGGCCACGCCCACATTTACGCCCACACCCACCCTGACGCCCACGCCCACGCATACGCCCACGCCCACGCCTACGTCCACGCCCCGCCCCACCGATACGCCCGTCCCGGCCATTTCCCCCAGTCCAACGCCCGGCGCGGCGGGCGGAGCGGGCCCCAATCGGGTCAACCTGGGCGCATTCGCCATCGCACTCATTGCCAACCTGCTGGCCATTACGCTGCATTACCTGCTGGCGGGCGGCGCAGAGCACTCGCGGAAGCAGGTGGCGCGCAATGTGCTCATCTCCATCATCGGCGCCCAGGCCCTCTACATCCTTTACGCCGTGGGATGGCTGCCCGGCAGCAGCGGACTGCAAAGCGCCATCGGGCCTGCGGGCGCGCTGCTGGTCACTTTTGTGGGCGGACTCCTGCCTTTTGTCACGGATCATATTCCGGCGTTGCAAGAACGGCATTTTTGATCATGGACCTTCTCACTCCTGACGCCATCCTGCGCGAGCGTTATCAAATCCTGGAACTCATCGGTCAGGGCGGCATGGGCGCGGTCTATAAAGCCGAAGACCTGCGTCTGGGCGGGCGCATGTGCGCCATCAAAGAGGTGTTGCCCCTGGGCATGGCCTATGAGGATGAGATCGACGCCTATCGAGAGCAGTTTTTTCAGGAAGCCAGCATTCTCGCCCGCCTCGATCATCCCAATCTGCCCAAAGTCAGCGATTATTTCTCCGATGAGGGCCGGGAATATCTGGTCATGGATTTCGTCGAGGGGTTGGATTTGCGGGAGATCATCAACGAGGCCCGGCGCAAGGGCGAATTTCTGTCCGAAGATCAGGTGCTGAACTGGATCGGGCAACTGTGTGATGCCCTCAGCTATTTGCACAGCCGCACGCCCCCGGTGCTCCACCGCGATATCAAACCCTCCAACATCAAACTGACCCCCAGCGGGCATATCAAACTGGTGGATTTTGGGTTGGTGAAGCTGCTGACCACCGATGACAGCCGTACGGTGACGGTGGTTCAGGGCCGGGGCACGGTGCAATATACGCCCCTGGAGCAATATGGCGGCGACACGGGTCATACCGACGCCCGCAGTGATCTTTACTCATTGGGCGCGACCTGTTACCATCTAGTTACCTTGCGCCCCCCTATCGACGCCCGACAGCGTTTTTTGCAGCCAGGCAGTTTGCCTCTGCCCCGCACCATCAACCCCGGCGTCTCCTCCGCCCTGGAACGGGCCATTCTCGCGGCCATGGCCATGCACCCGGATGATCGTCCACCTTCGGTGGAGGATTTCAGCGAGATGCTGTTCGCCACCCATGATGTCGTGGTCCCTGGCAGTGTGTATATCGCCCGGGAAACGCCCTGGCTCGACGCATTCTGGCAACACAAGGCCTTGTTCATCGTGGCGATGGTGCTGCTTTTCCTGGCCCTGGCTATCAGCTTTGCCCTGCCCGCCGCGTGATCGGATTTTTCTTTTCTTTCCGCAAGTGATTGCTTATGTCTCAACCTGAAGTCGCCATACTTATTCTCCAGGAGGGCAGTCAGCGTTGGCCTCTGGATAAAGACCGTCTCACCATTGGTCGCGGACCCGATTGCGACATCATCCTGCCCGATCGCGTCGTCTCCCGCCGCCACGCCTGCATCGAACGCCGCGACGGCGAGTACTTTATTCTCGATGATGACAGCAAAAACGGCACTTTCGTCAATGGCAAATCCGTCACAGAGCCTCGTCGGCTTATCGATGGTGATGAAATTCAGATTGCGCTGCGTTTTCGGCTCACTTTTGTTGACGCCGGAGCCACCGCTCCTCTGAGCATGGATGAGCCCATATCTGCACCGCAGACAGAGGTGCGGCCGGGATTGCATCTTGATAACACCCGGCGCACGGTGTCCGTCTCGGGCAAC
>JALSPL010000404.1 GCA_026985975.1 Anaerolineae bacterium
GGGGCTCCAGATCAGCGGTGGCGGCCACGTAGATGCGGAGTTTCTCAGCCATGCGCCAGCGTCTTCACCGTTTGCGAGATGCGATGGTCCCTGTAACCGAGCTGGCGCAGGGGATCGATGAAATCTGCGCTCAGGTCGGGATAGAAAGTGCGCAGCAATGTGACCGGGCCCCGGGGTTCGATGCGATAATCGCCCAGGCCCGCGGGCAGCACGATGGCCTGCCCCAGCGCCAGCTCCACCCCGGCCAGGGTCGCTGCGCCCTGGATCACCGTCCAGGTCTCGAAGCTGCCCGGGCGGGTGGTGAGTTGCACCGACTCGACATAATGGTGTCGTTCCAGGGCGAAGTAGGGACAGGCCACCAGCAGGTCTCGGCCCGGGCCCAGGCCGATGGGCGGGATCAGCGTCTGTGCGGGCGGCTCATAGCGGATCACATCCAGCGCTTTTTGCAGATGCAGCGCCCGCAGCTTGCCATCGGGCCCGCGGCGGTTGTAGTCATACACCCGGTAGGTCAAATCCGATTTCTGCTGGATTTCGAAAAGGAGGATGCCTTCATTGATGGCGTGCAGCGTCCCCGCCGGCACAAAGACCACGTCGCCCGCCTGCACCGGCAGATAATTGACCAGCTCCTCCAGCCAGCCTTCTCGCACCGCCCGCGCGAACTCCTCCCGATTGCTTTCCCGCCGGAGGCCGTAGATGAGCGTCGCTCCCGGCTCCGCGTGCAGGATGTACCAGGCCTCGGTCTTGCCATGAAAGCCGGTGTGGGCCTCGACGGTATGGGCGTAGGCGTCGTCGGGATGCACCTGGATGCTGAGCTTGGCGTTGGCGTCGATGAATTTCGTCAGTTGCGGAAAATCGTAGCCGTAGCGGGGGATGCTGTGGGTTCCCAGCAGTGATTCTCTCAGCTCGCGGGCCGCTTCGCCCAGCGTGCGCCCGGCCAACGGCCCGTCGAGGATGCGATTCTCTGCGTAAACCAGCCAGATTTCGGCCAGATCCTCGGGCAGGGGCTCGGGCAGACCGATCCATCGGGCCAGACGCTGTCCGCCCCACAGACGGGTGTCGAGTTTGGGTTGCAGGCGGAGTGGTTGCATGGGGATGAATTACAAAACGGCTTCAGCCGCTTTGAGCAATAAGCCTGGGCCTATCAGCCCCAGGCGACGGTGGGGACGAGATGGATGCTTGGGGTGGAAATTGAGGTGGGGCGTTCAACCGCCTCCGCCCGGCGCCAAGGGGCCGGGCTTAAAGCTAAAAGACGCTAAAGCGCCTTGCCATACCACAGGGCAAACGGCTTCAGCCGCTTTGAGCTATGAGCCTGGGCCTATCAGCCCCAGGCGGCGGGGATGAGCGAGGTGTTGGGAAGAAAATTTGTGTCCGGGAGCAGCCATTACATGATGCTGAATCGTCTTGTTTACACATCATAGTCATCAGGTTTGATGATTTTTATTTCGGCAATGGCTTTGCCATGATTCCAAATGGCGGGTCCGTCGTCCAGCGACGCGTATTCTTCGAGCTTGGGTTCGATGCTGTTGAATCTGTGGTGGGTTTCCTGATTGCGGACGTATTCAACAGCCTGTCGTAATTGTTTGCCGCCTAATGAGAATACGCCATAGCCGCGCTGCCAGACGAATCCTGTTTCTTCGCTTGGGAATGTATGGTTAATGTGATAGGCGCTACCGCCTTTGATGAATCGGACGAAATCCGCAATAGAGATTTTGGGAGGGATAGATACAATGATGTGAATGTGGTCATCGATCCCGCCGATAGCGTGAACAATTACCCCCATTGCGTGAGCTTTGCCAATGATATAGCCGTAAAGGATGGGACGAATGCCTGGGCTGATTAGAGGTTGACGTTCTTTTGTCGTCCAGACGATGTGGTAATAAAGTCGCCAGAGCGCCATAGTGCCAGATACTCCTATGTCGTGGGTGAAAAAACGGCTTCAGCCGCTTTGAGTTATAAGCCTGGGCCTATCAGCCCCAGGCGGCGGGGACGAGCGAGATGCTCGAGATGGAAATTGATGTCTTGTCGTAGTCCGATGTTCTTTCGCATGAGTGATGAAACCTGACGGCGCGGGCCGAGAATCCAGCCTCTGGCTACGCCAGGATGCTCTCT
>JALSPL010000405.1 GCA_026985975.1 Anaerolineae bacterium
GAAGGCGCCGAAGTCGTGACCGTGGGCCTGAAAGCGGGCGAGGTTTACAAGAGCAAACACGGCTGTCTCACCGCCACCGCTGATGTGGCCGCGGCCGACGTCAACGCTGATATGTTCGATGCGGTGGTCATCCCCGGCGGCTGGGCGCCCGACAAGCTCCGCCGCGACGAGGCCGTCAAGCGCCTGGTGCGCGACATCGATGCCCAGGGCAAGATCGTGGGCCTCATCTGCCACGCGGGCCTGGTCGCCATCTCCGCCGGCATTGTGGGCGGACATCAGGCCACGGGCTCATTGGGCATCAAGGACGACATCCTCAACGCCGGCGGAACCTGGGCCGACGCGCCCGCGTTCCGGGATGGCAACCAGGTCTGGGGCCGGGTCGTCGCCGACATCCCCGCCTTCAATCGCGAACTCATCGCTGCTCTCAGCAATCAGTAAACAGTGAGCAGTAAACAGTAAACAGTGAGCAGTAAACAGTAAACAGTGAGCCGTCGCCATGAGCATAATAACGATGAAAATAGGCGGCGGTCTGACGATGGACGGAGGACGATGATGGTTGTAGACGCTTGCCATCGTCCGCCGTTGCGAGCGCCCCGAGATTCATGGACTGATGTTACGCAGTTTTGTCGTGCTGTCTTGCGCGGATCAAAAAATAGCGATCTCGCTACTACAGACGAAAGGACGATAGGACGAAGGTAGACGAATTGGCAGGTAGGACTATCGTCCATCTTCGCCTACATTCGTCTACGTTCGTCAATTTTCGTCATTGCTGCGGCCAAAACGTCCTTATCCAGCAGATTTTTGTTGCAGCGGGCAAGTGCGTAACATGAGTCATGGAGATTCATCGAGATTCTGAATCTCTACCGAATCTCTATCAAATCTCTATCAATCATCAATCGTAACTGCTAAGGTAGCCTGCCTGAGCGTCATTTACGCCTTGAATCGGATACTTTTATAGCCATAGCGTCAATCGTAAAACGTCAAACGTCATCTTCTTGCATTGAAGCGCCTCCTGTGACAGCGCTTTCTGACGTTTGACGCATGACGTTTGATGAATTTTTGCAGAAGGCATCATGTTTTTCAATGGCGTCCCTGCGCATACGTAAGCAGTCACCATCAATCTTTTTTCATCTGCGTAGATCAGATTTTTCGGCTTTTTCTGCGTTCTAATCTTTTATCGAACCCCCAAACGCCAATGACTTCTATCGTACTCGTATCCCACAGCGAAACCCTGGCCCGGGCCGTGAAAGAACTGGCCGACCAGCAAACCCAGGGCCAGGCCCGCATCGCCGCGGTGGGCGGCACGGGCGACCCTGATCATCCCTTCGGCACCGACGCCATGGCCATCCTCGACGCCATCCTCTCGGTGTATGACGACGACGGCGTGCTGGTGCTCATGGATCTGGGCAGCGCCGTCATGAGCGCAGAGATGGCCGTCGAATTCATGGAGCCGGAGCAGGCCGCGCGGGTGCGGCTCAGCGCCGGGCCTTTTGTGGAGGGCGCCATGGCCGCGGCCGTGCAGGCCTCCATCGGCGCCGGGCTGGAGGCTGTGGCCCGGGAAGCAGAGGGGGCCATGGGCCCGAAACGCGAAGCGTTGGGCGCTCCCGCCGCCGCCGCCCCATCTGCGTCTGAACAGCCTGCCGCTGCTGCCGCGATCACCGCCACGGTGACGCTGGTGAATCCGGCGGGGCTGCATTTCGGCCCGGCTGTGCAATTCGTGCAACTGGCCGCAGCGCATCGGGCTGACATTCAGGTGCGCAATTTGACCACGGGCGCGGGGCCGGCCGACGCCAAGCGTTTCAATCAGGTGCTGGCCCTGGGTGCAGAGCACGGCCACGAGATCGAGATCGCCGCCAGCGGGCCCGACGCAGAGGACGCGGTGGCCGGGCTTGTGCAACTGGCGCAGGCGGGCTTTGGCGAGATGGAGGCGGTGGCCACGGAAGAAGCGGGCCCGAGCCTGACGCAGCCCGATCTGCCAGCGGGCGGGCGATTGGTCATCACCGGCATCCCGGCTTCGCCCGGCGTGGCCCTGGGGATCGCCGTAAAGCTGGCATCCGGGCCGCAATCTATTCCCCGCACCACGGTCGCTGACCCCGACGCCGAA
>JALSPL010000406.1 GCA_026985975.1 Anaerolineae bacterium
ATATCATAACCCGGAACGACGCCCGCGTCCAGCAGCCGCCGTCCTGCCGCGTAGCTATGAAGTTGCACGATTCCCTGGCGTTGCTGAGTCACGGCGACCGTCAACAATCCGCGTTGGGTGATTGACCGCTCGATGACCCCGGCAAGCCCCGGCGTGCCCGGTAGATTTCCGGCTCCAAACGTTTCAAGCGCCAGGCCTTTGATGGGCGCGTCTATCAACGATTCCAGCAAATAGGGCGTCATGCCGGGGAATAGTTTGATCAGGGCGACATCGGCGGAGAGCTGTTGGTGCACGGTTAATTGACGCTGGCCTGGCGGCCGTGGCGGGATGGCGGGATAATGGATGTAGACGCCCACCCGGGCCAGGGGAGGGAAGTTGGGTGAATCGAAAGCGTTGAAGTCGAAGATGGACGTCTTGATCGCACGATTGCCACGCAGCAGAATGCCATTGAAATAAATGCCGACCTCCTTCACCTGAGGATGATCGCTAGCCGCTAGTTCGATGGCTGTAATGAGATTGTTGCGGGCGTCGTTGCGCACGGCTCCAATTGGAAGCTGGGCGCCGGTGAGAATGACCGGTTTATGCAGGCCCTCCAGCAGAAAGGAAAGGGCGGCGGCAGTGTAAACCATGGTGTCTGTGCCGTGCAGAATGACAAAGCCGTCGTAATCGTGGTAGCGCTTTCCGATATGCCGGGCGAGACGCAGCCAATCCTGCGGCCCCAGATCCACTGAATCTCGCGGAGGAGCCAGTGTGGCGTAATCCCACTCTCCCAGCAGATCAAGTTCAGGTGCATATTTCAGGAGATCTTCGATGCTGGCCGGTTCCAGCGCGCCATCGCTGCGACGCACCATGCCGATGGTGCCGCCCGTATAGATCAAATGGATCATGATTGACTCCTGCTTCAGGTGATAAGCCCCCGGCGCATAGCAAATTGCGTAACGTCCGCTTCGCTTCTGAATTTCGCTTTTTTCATCATATTGTAGCGATGCCGCTCAACGGTGCGAACAGAGATGCCCAGATTGTGGGCGATTTCATTATTGGTGACGCCCTGCGCTACGAAGATCAGCACTTCTCGCTCCCTTCTGGTAAGTCTTTCCAGAACATCCTCTTTATCCTTGCCCGATTGCAATTGTTTCAGATATCGCTTTATTTGATGCTGGGTGAAAGGAGGGCTCAGATATTGCTCGCCGTGGATTATGGTCTTGATGCCCTCGATGAGGTAGGCAGTATCCACATCCTTGACCACAAAGCCATGAGCGCCTTCCTGCAGGGCCTGGGCGACATAGCCGATATCCTTGTGCATGGTGAAGACAATAACCCTGGTTTGCAGGGATCGCATTTGGCGGATGCTGCGGATGATTTCAACGCCCGGGATGTCAGGCATGACCATATCCAGCACCAGCACCCGCGGTTTGATGCGACAGACCTCTTCGATGATTTTTTTACTGTCAGTCGTGCATCCAACCATTTCCAGGTCGGGGTCCAGTTGGATGACGCTGGTAATCCCTTTGAGTACAATTTGATGATCATCGGCGATATAAACGGTGATGGGGTGTGACATGAGCCGCCTCGGAGTGATGAGTTGCTAATTTTCAAACAGGGGAATGGTAGCGGAAATGACGCTTCCCTGGCCGGGCGGGCTATGAATCTCCAGCTTGCCCCCCATAAGTTCGACGCGTTCTTTCATGCCCGAAAGCCCGCTGGAGGCGCGGGCGTTCATGACTTCTTCGGGATTGAAACCAACACCGTCGTCCTGGATAGTGATGTGTATGCGGTCATGGGACGCCTGGATAGTGACTGACGCCCTATCCACCTGAGCGTGTCGCGCGACATTGGTCAATGATTCCTGGATGATGCGGTATGCTGTGATTTCGACAGCTTGAGAAAAGCGCTGATTGTTGAAATCGGGATGACTGAACTGCACCTGGATGCCGGTTCGACTTGTGTAACGGTCGAAATGCCACAGCAAGGTGGGAAGCAACCCCAGATCATCAAGTTGTGAAGGTCGGAAGGAGAGGGAAAGTTCCCGTACGTTTTCTGTTAGATCCGCCAGGATCTGGCGGGCGTCTTGAATGGCCGACTGGCTTGCATCGGAATCGGTAAAGCGTTGCGCTGCTTCCAGGGCGAACTTCATCCCGATGAGCTGTTGTCCCACTTCATCGTGCAATTCCCTGGCGATGCGGCCTCGTTCATCCTCGTAGGCCTTGATCAATTTTTGCGCCTGTCGTTTGAGGATGGCTTCGGTTTCCTTTCGCCAGGTGGTATCGACAGCCACGCCCAGTCCAACCAGGGCGTCATCCATAATGGTCCTGGTGTAGGTGACATCGATCCACCGCCATTGACCCACTTTGTTTTTTACCTGCAATTCATAATGGGCGTGTTCGCCTATATCGAGATATTGCGTAAGATGATCATCTTTCAAAAAATCAGGATGGAGGAAGGGACGATAATCGATATTCCGGGATTCTTCCGGAGTGAACCCTAGAATGGTTTGGGATGAGGCGTTGATGTAAAGAAGTTTGCCGTCCTCTCCCACCAAGAAGACCAAAGCGGGCAACAATTCCGCCAGCGTCCGGAATCTTGATTCGCTCTTTTCGAGCGCTTTCAGCATTTTATCTCGCTCTGTGATATCACGAAATACGATCAAAACAGCCTTTTCCCCATTTTCTTCAAACGGGAAGGCCATTGTTTCCGCCAGAAATGTTTCACCGTTGCTGCGTATGAGGTATTCGTTTTCCGGCGGCAACGGTTTTCCTGTTTGCATGATTTTTTGTATGCGTCGCCGGACTTTTTCATGCTCGTCGGGATGCAGGTAGTCAAAAACAGAATGGCTGAGGGCGTCATCAGCAGCATCAAGTTTGAGCAACCGCCTGGCCATGTCATTGGCAAAGATGATATGACCCGCTTTGTGGATAATCGTGGCGTCGGGCAGCAAGCTGATAAGTTGGTGAAAACGAGCCTCGCGTTCCAAAAGCAGATGCTGTTGTCGTTTTTGTTCGGTAATGTCCCTGAAAAGCACCATGACGGACATATCGTCATCTGGCTGCACAACCGGAAATGCAGCCACTTCTACATCGATGGGAACGCCATCCATGCGGAGGAATTTTTCTTCTGCATAGGGCGCAACAGGCGTGGATTTTACGGTCTTGGCGGTGAAAAGCGTCTGGATACGCTTTTGCGCCGCTTCACGGGAGTCCGGATGCACGAAACCCATGGCTGACTTCCCCAGGATTTCATCGGCGCTTTCTGCATTCAGGATGGCAATACAGGCTGGGTTGACGAATGTTACAATGCCGTTGGTGTGCACGGCGATGCCCATGGGGAGAAGTGAGATGAGTTGCTGCAGGAAGGCTGTTTGCTCAGCATGTTGCTGCTCTATACGAGAAAGTCGGTTCAGTTCCGCTTTCAATGCAGTAATTTCACGTTTGAGTTGTTGGCATTCATCGTGGTTGGCGCCCCCCGAAGATGAGTTTGACCGCCCGGTGGATGGATGGAATTCCGATTCCATGTGATTATGCTCCCGAAAACTGCAACTGGTTATTGGTCCATGCTTGAAAGTTGAGACGATTCTCTGCCGAAGCCAGAATGTCGCCGATTAGACGTTCGGTTGCTGATTGAAATGCGGGCAGATCGCCCGTCGTGACAAAACGCCAGGATACAGGCCCGGCGTTTTTGTTTTGCAACTGTCTGTTTTGCAAGACGCGGCGGGCCTGGCGCGCCACGGCGGGAGCCGGATCCACCAGCGTCACATTTCCGCCAACGACTTTTTGGATTGCGTCGCTCAGGAATGGAAAATGCGTGCATCCCAGGACGAGATGATCGATGGCGATGTCCTGGACGGGCGCCATAATCTGCTGTAATCTCTCCTCCACGGCGGGCCCGTCCAACTCATTGCGCTCCACCATCTCCACCAGACCGGCTCCCATCAGTGTGTACACCTGCACGCCATTGGCGAAACGCTTCACCAGACTGGAGAAACGCGGCGCCCGCAAGGTGCCCGGCGTCGCCAGCACCGCCACGCTGCCCGTTTTTGTCGCCTGGCTGGCTGGTTTGATGGCTGGCTCCATGCCCACGATGGGGACATCGGGCCAGCGTTGGCGCAGGCTTGTCAATGCCGCAGCCGAGGCGGTGTTGCAGGCGATGACAATCAGTTTGGCTCCTTGCTCCAGCAACCAGCTTACCGCGGCGTGAGTCAGAGCCGCCACTTCTTGCGCACTGCGGCCGCCATAGGGCACATGCGCCTGATCCGCCAGATACAGCGTCGATTCATGGGGCAGAACGCGGAGGATTTCGCGCCAGACCGACAAACCGCCGACGCCCGAGTCGAATACGCCGATGGGAGCGGCATTCAGCGGAGAGCGCTCCGGGGTCATGATGGTCGTTTCCGGGCGGGATGGTAGCGGGCCGCTTCTTCGACGAATAGCCGGAAGACCCGCAGCATCAAGTCATCATCCGTTAGCATCTCCGGATGCCACTGGACGGTTACGGCGAAGGGATGTCCTTCCAATTCCATGGCTTCGATCACACCCTCGGGCGAGATGCCCACCACCCGCAAGCCTCGGCCCGGCGTGGCCACCGCCTGATGATGCAGCGAATTGACCCACAAGACCGCGCCCAATTCCCTGGCTATCTTGCTGTCGGGCTTCAGAATGACCTGGTGCGGACGCTTTTGGCGGAAGTTTTCACCCTTGCCACGCATATCATGCGTTTCTGTAATGCCCAGCTCGGCGTGAATATCCTGATACAGCCCGCCGCCCAGCGCCACATTCAGCAACTGATGCCCCCGACAGATGCCGAGAATGGGCATTTGCGCCGCTACCGCCCAACGGGCCAGCAAAAGCTCCACCCGGTCCCGGTCCGGATCGGTTTTCTCGATCTCGGCTTCTTTGGGCTCATCGTCATAGAAATGGGGATCGATGTCCTCGCCGCCCGCCAGCAGCAGGCCGTCGATGCGCCGGAATATCTCGCCATACAGATCATCGTCAAGATGCAAAGGCACGGGGCAGGGGATGCCGCCCGAGCGGTAGACGGCGTTGAGATAAAGCTGATGCACCGTATACAATTTGGCGCCGCGGGGATTGACTCCCTGACCGACAGGAATGCCGATGATGGGACGTTTGGGGATGCGCGGAGTGGACATGGGATGCTGACTCCTGAAGGTGAAAGTATCTGATTATACTTACTTTTGATGCTCTGCGGCAAGAGAAACGCCGCGGTGATGACCCATAAGTCGATAGCAAGGCCCGCTTGCCACCGCTCCACCAGACTTTCGAGGTCTCGCAGACCTCGAAAGTCTACGACCGACGCGGCTTTTGTAAGACATGGGTAATCACCGTAGACGCCGTTTTGCACGGACTTGCCCACGATTTCCCCCCGATTTATACTATCAGCGCCATTGTGCAGGTCAGAGCATGAGGCAATGAGAACTTCATGGCCTACTTTTCGATTATTTCACTCTTCTTTCCCCTGATCCTCCTTCTGTGGCTGGCGAATGTGGCCGATAAGCGTCGCACCGCCACGTCCGCGAGGCGGGATGTCGCCATCCTCGTTTATAGCTTGTTGGGGCTTGCCTGGCTGACGCTGTTGGTTGGGGGAGCCTTTGCCGTCTTGCTGGGAATCGCCTACGCCCGCTACGCCGACGCCACAGCCCTGTCGGCCCGCTACGTTGCACAGGGGTTGGATCCCGAATTCGTCATCCAGTTCATGCAGTCCCTGCCTCGCCTGGGAGGCGGGCTGCTGGTGCTGGCGCTGGCGGGACTGGTATTGCTGCTGTCGCCCGTCCGTCGCCTCATCGCTCGCCTGATTCCCATCTCCGCCGGCAGCGTCACCCAGGCGGTGGCGCTGGCCTATGGCGTGCTCATCCTCGTTAATCTCTGGCTGGTGATGGGCGTTGGGCTGGAAAATATAGCCGGAGCGGCGGAGGCTGCGCCCGATGCGTCTTCGGGTCAGATGATGGCATTGCTGTGGCTCCAGAACCTGCTGATGGCGCTGATGGCCCTGACTGGCGTAGGGTGGCTTTCGAGACGGCGTTGGCGCGATGTATTGCTGCGTCTGGGCGTCACCCGGCCGGGCTGGCGAGAAGTCGGCGTGGGCGTTGGCCTGGGCGTGGGGATATTTTTGCTTCTTTTTCCTCTATCGCTGCTGCTGGAGAAAACCGGCGTGGGCGTTGATCCCAACATCGAAGCGCTGACAGAGAAACTTTTCGGGCCCTTGATGACGTCCTTGCCGGGCGTTATCACTTTGGGAGCCGCTGCAGCCCTGGGCGAAGAGCTGATCTATCGCGGGGCGTTACAGCCTCGCTTCGGCCTTTGGCTCACGGCTATTCTTTTTGCCCTGACTCATAACCAATACGGCGTCAGCCTGTCTACGGCGGTGGTGTTTTTGTTGGGACTGGCGTTGGGATGGACGCGTTGGCGATACAATACAACTGCCTCCTTTTTCCTTCACGCCGCCTACAATATCGCCATTGGATCGGTTGGTTTTCTGTTTCATTGAATCGCCAAAACAATGATTATCTTCTGTACGGCGGCGGGGGCCAGTTTGCTATTCAGCGCCAGGGTGCTATAATGATCAGGAGCATGATACGCCATGAGGCTGTGTGCGTATCTGTTTTCGACGACAATAATTTTTCTTTTGATTTCTGGAGGCTACCCTCATGAATCTCGGTCCGCTCGAACTCGGCCTCATCTTGGTCATCATCCTTCTCATCTTTGGCGTTGGCAAACTGCCCCAGGTTTTCAAATCGTTGGGAGAAGGCATTCGTGAATTCCGCGATGCCGCCAGCGGTTCCGACGAAGAAGAGAAGACGCCTGAAGACGCTCCCGACGCCAATCAGGCTGCCAAGTAATCCCGGTCGAACTCACCCTCGCGACATCCGCCAGCGCCTGTACTGAGCAACTGCCATTGCCTGGTTTCTGCGGCGTTCTTTCTGCCTGCGCTTTTTCGAAAACGCAGGCGTTTTTTCTTTGTCCGCCTTTATTCTCATGTCTGCACATCTCGCCGTCGCCATCGTCGCCTCCGATGCAGCCGACGCTCTGGCTCAGGCCCGATCGTTGCCATCTGATGTGACGCTGGTCGAATATCGACTGGACATGATGACGACCATCGATGTGCAGGCGCTGGCGGAACAAACGCCTTTGCCCGCCATCTTCACCTGTCGGCCTGTTTCGCAGGGAGGGGGATTCGATGGCCCGGAAACAGAACGCCGCGTCATCCTGAAACAGGCTTTGACCGCAGGGGGCGTGGTGGACATCGAGATGGAGGCGCTGCCCGCACTCGCCCCTTTCATCGTGGATCCCGCCCGCGTGATTGGCTCGCACCACGATTTTGGGGGCATGTTGAGGGGGTGGGGCGAGTTGAGCCGCCGTATACGAGACCTGGGCGCCGGCGTCGCCAAACTGGTGGGCATGGCTGCATCGGAGGCCGACGCATTGCCGCCTCTGGCCTGGCTGGCGCATGAAGACCGTCCCGCCATCGCCATTGCCATGGGACCCGCCGGCGTCGCCACCCGGCTGCTGGCCCCCCGTTTTCCCGCTGCGTTTCTCACCTTCGCTTCTCTGGCCGTTACGTCGGCGCCCGGACAGATCAATGTTCGGGAATTCGTCGAGCGGTATGGGTTTCGGAGGATAGCGGGAGCCAATCCCTTGCTGATCCTGCTGACGCCCTCGCCGGTCCCCTGGGAGCAGGTGCAGCGATATCGGCGGGCGATGAAGCGGCGCTTTTCCGACGCCGCCTGGCTGCTGCCCGTTCCCGTCGAAACGTTTCACCCCGGATTGCTGCAGGCGTTGCGTCTGGCCCGCGTTAGCGGCATTGTGCGTACGCCCGGCGTGGAAGTGTCCGCCGATTTGCAGGCGCATGGCCTGGATATTCATGCTCACGCCTGGGATGTTTCTCGGCCTTCTTTTACAAGTTTTCCCGATTATTCAGATGCCGACGCCCTGATGGCGTTCTTTTCGCAAGGAATTTGATGAATGCGCTTACTTACTTTTCGTTATCAAGATGATGTGATGGCGGGGGTGCTGGCGGGTGAGGAAATTTTACCTTTGCCCTGGCCCGATGTGAGATCCCTGATTGAATCGGGCATCGACGCCGCGGCCGAGGCTGCCGCCGCGGCCCAGGCGATTCCTCTGGCCGAGACGTCATTGCTGGCCCCCATCCTCAAACCGGGCAAAATCGTGGCGGTGGGGCTGAATTATCTGGATCATTGCCTGGAGCAAGGCAAGGCGCCGCCCGAACGTCCCACCCTTTTCACCAAATTCTCGACAGCGGTCAACCATCCCGGCGGCGAAATTCGCTGGGACCCGGCATTGACGCAGATGGTGGATTATGAGGCGGAATTGGCGGTAGTCATCGGCAAACGGGCCCGGCGCGTCAGCGAAACGGATGCGTATGATTACGTGGCCGGTTACACCTGCCTGAATGACGTCACCGCCCGGGATCTGCAGCGCAGCGACAAGCAATGGGTGCGGGGCAAGAGCCTGGACACCTTCGCTCCCATGGGGCCGGTGATGGTCACCGCCGATGAACTGCCCGACCCGCATGGGCTGGCCATTCGCTGCTGGGTGAATGGCGAACTGCGGCAGGAGAGCAACACCGAGCAGCTCATCCACACCGTGCCCAAACTCATCGCTTTCTGTTCCCGCGCCTTCACGCTGGAGCCGGGCGACATCATCACCACCGGCACGCCCGGCGGCGTGGGCGTTTTCAGCGATCCACCCGTTTTTCTGAAACCGGGCGATGAAGTCGTGGTGGAAATCGAGTCCATCGGGCGGTTGCAAAATCGCGTGGGGCCTTACCTGCCGTGACGGGCGTTCGCAGAGACGAAAGATCGATGACGACCGAATCGCACTCACAGGAAGCCGCCGTCGGGACGGAAAACATCCAGACCGAGATCGGGCAAATCGCCCGCGGCGCGGGCCTGGGGCTGGGCGGCAACATCTATTATTACTTTATCAACTTCCTGTTCGGCATCCTGGTGGCCCGCCAGGTTGGGG